>CAJCIT010000162.1 GCA_903970405.1 Acidobacteriaceae bacterium
ACCTCCGGACTCAGCCCGGTGGCGGCGCTTCGGTCACCCAGAAAGTTCTCCGTGGTGGGAAGGTACACCTCTTTCGCCCCGGCCTTGAACATGATGCGGATGGCTTCCGCAACGCCTTCGGCGAAACGCAGCTTGTCCGGATCGGAGAGTGTGTAATCGATTTCGGGTTAAATTGAACTCGCGACGCATGCCACCTATGGCTTTGAGGATCGGCTGCCTGGATTGAGTTTCCGGCGGAGGCGAAAGCTCGCGTGCTTTCTTCTGCGCCGCCGATGAAGACGGCGAAAGATCTATCGGCAACGGACGCGATTGTGGAGATTCCTCGATACCAGGAGTTCACCACGGACGCACAACGGCTAATCCAGGCCGGAGCGCGCTTCCGTCAGATCGCCGGAAATGAGCTGATCCTGATCTCGGCAATCGCTCCGGACGGATGGAAGAATTCGGCGGCCAACCTGGAGTTGCTGCTCGCGCAACCGATGTTAACTGACCGGAGCAAGACGAGGGCTGTGCTGCTGGGGAAAGTGTCGGACCTGCATGAGGTGGTGCCGTCGCTGGAGCGGCAGGGCCTCGCGATCGAGCATCTTTACGATTACTGATGCCGTTGGGTGGCCGATCTTGCGCCAAAAACGTGCCCGGCGCAACCGGTCGCTCCCTGACGGTCGCGGCTCAGTTCAGAATTGCAACTCAGAGGGGTAAAACTCGGCGATCAAATCTTCGTAGTAGGGCTTCACCTCGCTCAATATGGGCCGGGTGGCGCCTTTTGAGTAGAGGTCGTACGGGTTGAACTTTTGCACCCAGTCGAACATCTGGACGTCGTGCCGGTTCATGAGGTGACGGTAAGCGCCGTGGCGGTGGGCCGGATAGAACGAGTGGTAGCGGAGCATGTAGTGGGCCGGCTCCGGCAGATAGTCCCGCGTCACGCGGTAGATATATTCGTCGTGGCCCCAGGACATGTGAACTTTTTCAAGGCCGCAGTTCGGCTCGTAAATGCCGTACTGAGTCTGATACTCCGGTACCTTGCGATCGGGATTCGCGGCGAAGAACTCAGGGAAGACAATCTCACTCGACCATGCGCAGCCCACTGGGAACGTGTCCCCGACCACGGCCCATTGCGGCTCGCCGTACAGGCAAAGCACCTTTCCCAGATCGTGAGTGAGCCCGGCCAGCACCATCCAGCGCGGGTGGCCGTCCCGCCGGATGGCCTCCGACGTTTGCAGAAGATGTTCAATCTGGCTCAAATCCGTGTCTGGGTCGCTATCGTCCACCAGCGTGTTCAGGTAGTCCAGGGCGTCCCACATGGTCATCTTGCGCCGGCGCAGGGGGAGATACTCGGCTTCCTTAGACAGCACGAAATCCACCGTTTGGCAGGCATGATTCTGGCGATAGAACTCGGTGACGCCGGGGTTCGCGTCCGCCTTATAGTTGCGGAACTCCTCTTCCGATTTGCCCTGCTGATAGCGAGTAGCAACGTAGTCATCCCATTCGTCAAGGGACTTCAAGGGTTCGATGGCAATCTCAGAAGCGTGCATGTGTTCTCCCTGCCGTTTACTCTCTCAGGATAGACCGGCTCAGACTGGTCCGCCAGTACGAAATCTTGATGATTCGGTGACGAGGATTGCGGCCCGGCGCGAGACTCGCTAAGATTCGATTCACGATGCGACGCCTTTCTGCTGTGGTCCTCGGGTATTCTTTCTTCCTTCTTTCCGCCAGCCCCGCGCTGCGGGGAGACGATCTTCCGGAACTGGCCTCTCAGTTCTGGGAGTGGCGCGCCCAACAACAGCCCTTCACCGAAGACGACATCCCGCGGCTTGAAAGACCTGAAGGCTTTGTCCAGCAGTGGCCGCGGGAGCAGGTGGATGGCATGCGCCAGAAACTGGCGGAGTATGAAAAGCGCTGGCGCGCGCTCAACGTCAAAGGCGAATCGATCCAGAACCAGGTGGATTACCGTCTCATCGGGTCGGCGCTCGCCCGTGTGCGGTGGGAGCTCGATATCGAGCAAGGGTGGAAACGGAATCCTCTGTTTTACGTTCACCAGACCCTGGGGAGCATGCAGCTATTGCTTCTGCCGCCGGCCCCCTTCTCACCATCTCGCCAGGCGCAAATCATCAAGAGAGTTGAAGCAATCCCCACGCTGATTCAGGCGGCCGAGCAGAACCTGACCATCATGCGGCGGCCATTCGCGCAATTGGCGATTGACGCGCTGGAAGATGCTCCGGAGCGGTTCACGGCAGTGCTTACCGCGGTGGAGCGGGAGTTCGAGGAGCCGAACCGGCAAAAACTGGTGCAAGCCGCGCCGGCGGCCATCGACGCACTGACGCGGTATCGGGCGTGGCTGGTGGAAAAGCTGCCGTCACTGGCCGCCGACACCGCGATCGGCCGCCAAAACTATGAATTCTTCTTGAAACAAGTGGCCTTACTGCCTTATTCGCCCGAGCAGATTTTGGCGATGGGGCGGCAGGAATGGGAGCGGTCTGTCGCGTTCGAAGCGTATGAGAAGAACCGCAATGCTTCGCTGCCGGCACAGGCGCTGTTTCCCACGCAGGCGGCTCAAATAGAGCACGAGGCGAAAGACGAACAGCAGATCCGGGACTTCCTCATGGCGCACAATGTGCTGACCGTGCCCGCCTGGCTTCGGCACTATCGCAATTTGCCACTGCCTGATTATGTGCGGCCATTCTCCGAACTCACGGTGACCGACGACCTCACGGGCCCCTCGCGGCTGAAAGAGGACGGCACCAGCTACATTCGTCATCCTTCGCCTTCGCTCGGCTTTTTTTCGCTTTCGACGGCCAAAGACCCGCGGCCGATCATCGTCCATGAGGGCGTGCCGGGGCATTACCTGCAGCTCTGCTTGGGCTGGGCGAATGACGATCCGATTCGACGCCACTATTACGATTCGGCGTCGAATGAGGGCATCGGTTTCTATGCGGAGGAAATGATGCTGCAAGCCGGCCTGTTCGACGATGCGCCGCGGACGCGCGAGATCATTTACAGCTTTATGCGGCTGCGCGCGTTGCGGGTTGAAGTGGATGTGAAGCTGGCGCTGGGACAGTTCACGATGGAGCAGGCCGCCGATTATCTGGCGCGCACCGTGCCGATGGACACAACCACCGCGAAGCAGGAAGCAGCGATGTTTGCCTCGACGCCGGGCCAAGCCATCTCCTATCAGATCGGAAAGCTTCAAATTCTGAAGTTGCTGGCGGACGCGCGAATGCGGCAGGGCGACACGTTCTCATTGCAGGCGTTTCACGACTTCGTATGGCAGAACGGAAACGTGCCGCTGTCTCTGCAGCGTTGGGAGCTGCTCCAAGACCCGAGCGAGACGCCGCCGATGGAGCAACCGAAATAGGGGCCGGCTTTCGGCCCCCGAGACCCACCTGAAACGATTTTGATTACGGGTCATCTTAAGTCTGTGTCTATTTATCGCTGGGCGATTGCAATTCCGGCGTTCGCGCTAATTCTTGCCGCAGGGGGACCGCGAACCCTTTTGGCGATGCAACTTTCACCGGTCGCCGCGAACCCCACGGCAGCCGCCGCCCCGCCTGCCGCCGACCCACTGGGCCGCACGAGTCCCCGGTCGACGATGCTTGCCTTCCTCGAGGCGTGCCGAGCCGGCAACTACTCCGTGGCGGCGCACTTTCTGGACCTCCGCGACAAGAGCGCCTTGGACCGGGCCAAGATGGGCTCCGGCCTCGCGTTGCAGTTGCAGGACATTCTCGACCATTCTCCCGACTTCGATTTGGAACAGTTGAGCGACTCCCCGGCGGGCGATCTGAGCGACGGACTCTCGCCGGATGTGGACACCATCGAGACATACGGTGTCGGCAAGACCGAAATCACGCTGACTATTCATCGGGTTGCCGGGAAGAACGGAGGCGAACACTGGCTGGTGACGCCCGAGAGCTTGAGCCGGCTCCCGGAATTGCACGCTCTCATGGTCGAGACTCCCTTTGAGAGGAAGCTGCCTTCGCAACTGGTCACGACTAAGTTTCTGGATACGTCGCTGTGGCAATGGATGGCCTATCTCCTGCTGGCGGGGCTGCTGTTGGTTTTATCGCGGCTATTCTCGCGTTGGGTTCTGGCCGCCGTCAACGCGGTGCTTTCGCTTCTCTCGAAATCGGAATGGAAGGCGCTGCACGAGTTCGCAAGGCCCATCTGGCTGCTGTTATCGATCATCGTCTTTCGCGCGGCGTTGGAGGCGATTGGCGGATCGGTTCTGGTTCGGCTCTTCATTACCCGGGCGCTGATGTTTCTGTTTTTCCTGAGTCTGGCGTGGCTTGCCGCCGACCTCGTAGATGTGTTTGCCGGGCGGATCAGAAGCCGCCTGAGTCCGCGGCAACGGGCGGTCTCCTATTCAGTCATCCCTTTGTTCCAACGGGTGGCAAAAATCGCGCTTTTCGCCTTCGCCGCATTGGTGACGCTCTCCCATTGGGGCTACAACACGAACACCCTGCTGGCTGGACTTGGCGTGGGCGGCCTGGCGGTGGCGCTGGCGGCGCAGAAGACAATCGAGAACCTGTTCGGCGGGATCTCCGTGATCTCAGACCGGCCGGTGCTGGTCGGCGACGTGTGCCAGTTCGGCACCCAGGTGGGAACGGTTGAGGATATCGGGCTTCGTTCCACGCGCATCCGCACACCGGGCCGGACGCTGGTGTGCGTTCCCAATGCCCAGTTTTCGACGATGACGCTGGAGAACCTTTCGGCGCGCGACCGGTTCTGGTTCCATCAAACGCTGAAGCTTCGCGGAGATGCGAACACGGCGCAGATTCGCCAGGTGATGGAAGGGATTGAGAGCCTGCTGCGCGAGCAAGCGAACGTTGACGCAGGGACGCTGCCGGTGCAATTTACCGCAATCGGAAATTATGCCTTCGAACTGCGAATCTCCGCTTACATGAACACCATGAATGAGGATGACTTCAATCGAATGCAAAGCGATCTGCTGATGAGAATTCTTGAGATTGTGGAGGCAGCAGGAACGGGGATCGCGGTCCCTGTTCAGGAAAGCCTGAACCCTCGGATGGCGGCGTCTCCCGCTTCGGACTCAACAGCGCCCGCTCAAGGGTAGAATCGGGGCGGCGCGGTCTTGGCGTAGTTCAGCTCTTAAGGCCTGACTAATCCTGACCTGTCACTATCAACCGGTCGCTCCCTGACGGTCGCGGCTCTGAAGGCGTGGGCAGTTCGGCTTTCGCCCGATTGCGAACCATTTCCGATTCGTCCTCCGTCATCCGCGCCAGTAGATCTATCCCTCGTTGGTCCTTTACTTCTCCGAGCGCCCACGCGACGGCCGCGCGATACTGCTCCGACGGATGCTGCGCCAGCTCAAGGAGCCAAAGGAATGACAATGGATCGCCCAGATAGTAAAGCCCCACCAGCCCGTTAATGACAACGCGGTGAGAGGAATCAGCCAGAGCCGCTTCAAAAACACTCTTCGCAAAACTGCGATTCGATTTCCACAGCCCTTCCACTGCGTTCGCCCGTATCCGTGCATCCGGTGAACCGAGATGCTCCTGGATGTGGAACTGGTAACCGGTGAGTCCCGCGTAAAGTTTCGCCGCTTTCGACCGGATTTGGGCATCCGGACTTGTCCTTAGGCCATGCAGCCAAACAGAGAGCGGATCGAAGGAAGGCAACCCGCTAATCATTTCCAACAGAGCCATCAGGTGAGAGTCGCTCGTGGACGGGCTCCTGGCCCGCCGCATGAGCTTTGCAAAGAACTGAGGATCTGCCGCGTGCAGCAGGGGAAATAGGGCCTTCGCTTCGCTAACTGTCAGCGAGGCCGAGTCCATCAGGCACGTGAAATACTCCCAACGAGCCGCCACCCAGGTCAGCAGGAACTTCTTAAAAGGCAATGAGGGTTGCCTTGCAAAGGCTTGGAGAACTGCCAACTGGACGGCGTCGGCGTCTTCGGCGGCGAGCTTATGGAATTGATCGCGAAAGTCGCCGAAGGTCTCTGGAGGAAAGCGTTGAAAAAGAGTGCGGGCCCGGGTCAAAACGTCATTCTGGGTGACCGCGCGACCGGGGAAGGGCTTCTCGACGATCTGATCTGTTCGCATCGGACGATTCGGTCTCCTTGTGTTGTCTGCGCCCGGTCCAAGGGCCTCAACTCAGGTCCAGAGACCGGGAGGCGGGCGTCTGGTTCGGCAGATCTTTACTCCAGGTACTTATCGGACGGAATCGCGCCAAGGTGTAGGCTGTCAGTGCTGGCGGTGTCGGTAAATCACCCGGTGCGCGTTTTTCGTGAGGTTTGGGTTCCACGTGGCGCGCCGCGGGAAGACGACCGTCCAAATGCCTGATAGAGGGTCCGCGCGGCCGACGGCCGAAAGGGGTCGGACGGGCCGAAAGGGGTCGGGGCCGAAAGGGGTCGGGGCCTTTTCCTGGGGTCGGGGCCGAAAGGGGTCTGTCCCTTTTCCTGGGAAACTATTGAGACAAAGGCGCTTACTCGTTACGTCGAGCTGCCGGAACATACCTCTACGATCGCCAATACAGAACCGGACTATAGGCGAGTAATGGCGAAAACTGGCCCTAGAATGGCACGCATGCGTTCCCGCCACATGCGTTCACATGCGTTCAAACGGGACTGTCCCTTTTCCTGGGAAATTATTGAGGCAAAAGGGATTACTCGGTTGGGGTCAGTCGAAGGAAAGAGGCAGCCGGGAAGCTGGCTCAATCCCACGAATCGCCGAATGCCAGGTGCGCCTTCAACCGAGGCGTGTGCGGGGCCACGGTTCGCCGGCCCTCGGGGCGAACAATGTGGCAGCGTCCCCTACGCTACCCTGAACGAAGAGGGCGGATTCGTTGGGACGAAGGCTTGATGCCGCCCGCGATGGGCTTCACGTTTTATGAAATATCTTGGTTTGACGGCGGTCGCCGGTATGGCGGTGTTCGCGCATTTGGTTCCACTCGTGAAAGTGGACGCAGCCGCGATGGCTGAAACGGGAGGCGCGTCGCAGACGCTGAGTCTCCTGCCGGGTATGCCGCCGGTGATCGATCCGAACGACATCTACTCGGAGACTCGATCCGGCAAAATGAGCCCCGTGGTGAAGAATTTCCCAACCAGGGTTTACGTGCCCAACTCCGGCAGTAACTCGGTGTTCGTGATCGATCCAGCTACTTACAAGATTATCGATCGCTTTGCCGTGGGCCGCGAGCCGCAGCATGTCATTCCGTCGTGGGATCTAAAGAAGCTGTGGGTGGCGCAGGATCTGGGCGATCAACTCACGCTGATTGACCCGGCTACCGGCAAGAAGGGCGAAACGATTCATGTGGATGATCCCTATAACATGTATTACACGCCAGATGGCAAGTTCGCCGTGATTATGGCCGAGCGCGAGCACCGGCTGGACTTCCGGGACGCGCAAACGATGAAAGTGGTAAAGCGCGTGCCCATTCAATGCAACGGCGTGAATCATCTGGACTACTCCGCCGACGGACGGTATTTCATCGCGACTTGCGAATTTTCGGGGGAGTTGCTGAAAGTGGACGTGGCTCAGCAGAAGGTGATCGGCAAGCTGAAGCTGACGCCAACCGGCATGCCGCAGGACTGCCGGGTTTCACCGGATGGCAAGGTCTTCTACGTGGCTAATATGGAGGCGAATGGAGTACACCTGATTGACGGCGATGCCTTCAAACAGATCTCCTTCCTGCCCACCGGTAATGGAACCCATGGGCTCTACCCGAGCCGGGATGGCAAGTACCTGTATGTCTCGAACCGCGGTCAGGAGGTGAGCGGCCGCGGGGGAAGCATTACCTTGATCGACTTCGCCACACGAAAAATCAAGACTACGTGGATGATTCCAGGCGGCGGCAGTCCGGACATGGGCGGCGTCTCGGCGGACGGCAAAACGCTCTGGCTTTCGGGCCGCTATCACAGCGTTGTTTACGTCTTCGATACAAGCAACGGAAGCGTGCTGGCAAAGATACCTGTGGGCAAGAGTCCTCACGGACTCTGCTACTATCCGCAGCCGGGCCGTTACTCGCTGGGCCACACAGGCAACTATCGTTAAGGGTAGCCAATGTCGTCCGAACCCTGGCTGGATGGTCCGCTGGAAGGCGTTTCGCCGCTGGTGCAGCCGCTGTTCTTCAGCTTCACCCAGGTGCGGAACGACCTCGCTCAATATACCGCCACGGTGAGCGATGACGACTTCTGGCGTTCCGTTGGAGGCCTTCCTTCGTTAGGATTCCAGCTCCGGCATCTGGCCGGCAGCGCCGACCGGCTGGCCACGTATCTCTTCGGCGAGCAACTCTCCGCCAGCCAATTGGCGGCGCTGAAGACGGAGCATCTGCCGGGCGCGACGCGGACCGAATTGCTTGCAATAGTGGAAGCGGCGCTGGAGCGTGTGAAAGAACGGCTGCGTGGACTAAACCCGGATGCCCTCTACGAGCCGAGATTTGTGGGACGCCAGCAAAGGCCTACCACGGTCATCGGTTTATTGGTGCATATCGCCGAGCACACGCAACGCCATCTGGGACAGGCGATTACCACGGCGAAGCTATTGACCCGCTCCACCGATGTGCTTTAAACAAAGATTTGGTAGGCAGCTACCGCCAAGCCCACGCCGATGGCGGCGCCCGCCACCACGTCGCTCAGAAAGTGCATGCCCAGCAGAATGCGGGACATGGCGATGCTCAGCGCACAGAACAGCAGACCCGGCAGCAATGCAGTATAAAACTGTCCCAGCGTCAGCGCTACGGCAAACGCCGTGATGGTGTGGCCCGAAGGAAATGAGAATCGGTCCGGCGGAAGCAGGGTCGCCCAGCAATGCGGCTCAATGTGACACGGTCGCGTCCGCCCTGAAATCCGCTTGAGCGCCTTGAAGAGGACGATGCCCGAGAGCGCCGCCGAACCGGCGCCCGCCAAGGCCGCGAAGCGGGTCTCATCTCCGAACAGCAGAATCGCCAGTCCGATCAGGTACCACAGCCAGCCATCGCCCGCGCGTGTCGCTGCAATCGCCCACAGCCGGATCCACTTGGGGGCCGGCCATCGGTTCACCTTCCGCATCAGCTTGTGATCGCCGGAAGCGATGAGTTGCAGCATGTTTTGTGGAACTGTCATTGACAGTTCCCCCCGCTCTTCCAGTCTATCGAAGTTTCGCGCCGCACCGCTGATCCCTCACTTGATATGTAGACCGGAAGCGATTACAGGGAGGTGACAGCGGGGCGAAACATTTATGAATATCTCTGTTTTTTCTATCGAGACGTTCGCGGCGCTTGCCCCTAATCTGAATACGCACCAAGGGGATAACGGGCAGCGCCCATTTGACAATCGACCGCAGGTTGCCAGCCGGCAAATGTAGTGCAGGTTGCAAACCTGCGGCGGGCTTCCGGCCGGGCTGGTTTCGCAGTTACATGCTTTGGGGCCTTATCCGACGCGGAAATTGCTCGCCCGAACAGATTCATCAGGCCTGCGAGAACTGAAGCCGACAGACTGGGGTTAGCAGACTGACGGCAGATTAGAACGGCCAAGGGTTGCGGGTTGGGGGCGTCCGGCGGCGCGGAGGTGGAGTCGGGAGCGGCGGGTGGCGATGGATACTGTCGCGGGCTTTGGAACGTGCCTGGGTCGGGGACAGCAGGGGTGACAGGAGATTTGGCGTTTGCCTTTCGCCGCTCTTGCATGTCCTTGAAGTCTTGATGAGCCATTTGATAGGAGCGCCCCTGCGTGGTTTCGTAGCGAAGATAAAGCGCGAAGGCTTTGTCGCCGCCGGATTCCAGCGCGCCGGTTTGCAGGTTGCGGGCGCGGCGCTGCAGCCACCAGGCTTGGGCCATGTCCTCGAGTTTGTGAGCCTCGGCGCGAGTGCCTGGACGAAACTGCGAGCGGATGTCAGCGACGAGTTCAATGTATTCGGCGAGGCTCTCGCCGGGGAGGAGTTTGAAGTGGGTGAAGCCGGACGAGAGGCCATGCTTGAAGGAGTTCTGGGCGCTGCGCGCCTTGCCGGGCTGCGTGCTGGGGCCGCCACGGTGAGAGGGGTCTGGAGACGGGGGCGAGTCGGGGTTGCTGGACGGGTGCACATGTTCTGACGGAGTCGCAGCTCCAGAGCGCTTGGCGGCTTCCCTTTCGGCGACGAGTTCGTCGAAGGCGATATCGAAATTGGCGCGGCTGGCGTCGGTCATGCCTGCGGAGGCCGCGATGCTGGACAAGTACGCGGCGAGTTGCGCGACGGAAAGGGCCGGCTCGGGAGTTTCCTGAGGTGCCGGGGCCTGCGCAGTGACGGGCTGCGTCGATGCCAGGTTGGACATTTTGTTCGCACGTCGAGCGGCGCGTCCCTTGCGGCGCTGTTTCCGAGTAGCTCTTGACATCTAAAATCTCCATTCAAAGAAAAAGCCGGGCAGTAGGCCGGCGTTGTACGGCGTGCGTAATGAGACCCCGTGTTTCAGGGGTAACACGGGGCCTGTGGCGGTCGGCTACGGTTGGCGACGAACCGGTTGTTCGCCGGCGGGCGTTCAGTTTGGAGTGCGCGGTTTGGAAGGCGGGTCTTGAAAACAGACGGACGATTCCTGGGCTCGGGACCTGTGAAAACTCGAAGCCAATCCGGGAGGAGTGCCGTGTGGTAAGTGGCTTCCTGTCAGTGAGATGGCGCCAACGCAATATTGAGAAACGAACTGCGGTGAGGGGCTCGGAGACGCGATTCGAGGCGGCCTTTAGGACGAATCTTGAAAACTGCGGTAGATCAATCGAGATGTCGGTGTACCGAGTGTCTTTATTTGATTCCACTGTGACCGGCGATTTGGGGGTGAGGCCAGGGGGTCAGCGGACGAAGGAGCCAGTCCGGCCAGTCAGCCGAAAAGCCGAGCTTTGAACAACTTTGCCTATTACTGGTTTGGCTGGCCTGTAAACTCAACAAAATGGTAGACTTCGCTAAGCTCTGGATCGCCCGGGTGCCCATGGGGGAGCGGCCGAATGCGCCACCCATCCCAGGGCTCGCCCTTTGAAATCAGTGACTTGCCGCTCACCTCAGTGCCAGAGGTCTCTGACCCCTGCGTCGACCCCTGCGTCGCCGCCTGCGTCGCCAGTGCCCAACAGCGAAGGGCGAATGATCCCGGCGCCCACCCACCCAAATGGCAGCTTAATTCTTCGGCTCCGCGATTGGATACCCCTGCCATACATATTCCAAAGCCTCGGGCAGGGTTTGCTGCTTCACCGCGCGGTCAGTGTGCCCGGCATTACGCGCAAAGACAAACTGATAATGGTAGCCCTTGGCGGCCAGCACCTTGGCCATATTCTCATTGGCTACTACCCAGTCGTGCATGTTGTCGCGCATCACGTTCGGATTGAACAAGTCCTTGTCGCCGACTTCCATCCAAATCCGCAGGGGCTTGGCTGGACTGTTTGAGATGAGGTGTTCATGGAACTCCCATGCGCCATGAGGAGTTTCCGGGTTTGAGGGCCACTGCTGATTCACGTAGGTGCCTGAGTAAGTGAGAACGCGGTGATACAGCTCCGGGTGATACCACGCCATGATCAGTGCGCATGAGCCGCCGGAACTGCCGCCCATTGTCGCCCGGCCGTTGGGATTTTTGGTCAGCTTCACGTTGTACTGCTTCTCCACCCGAGGCAGCACTTCTTTCTCAACGAACTCAGCGTAGAGGCCTGACATCGTGTCGTATTCCAGGCCGCGTTCGCTTCCCTGGGCATCGCCGCTGCCGTTGCTAATGGAAATGGCAATCATCGCGGGCACGCGATGTTGGGCAATCAGATTGTCCAGAACCGTGAACAGCGCCTGGTCAGGTCCATCCGCCCCAACGATGAACGGCGCCTCGGTGCCGGGGACGTATTGTTTGGGCACATACACCGTTACCCGGCGGCTGTAGGGGGCCGGGTGGCTGGTGGTGACGATCAATTTGGCGGGGTCGGTGGGGTCAGATGCGCCAAAGGTGTTGGGCTCGCGGGCGATGCCTGGATAAATCTTGCTATCGGCCGATTCCATGGTGAAGGTGGAGACCGCTCCGTGAGGCACTCCTTCCTGCACTGTCATTTCCGGTGCGGGGCTGTGGGTGGGGCCGATAATGAAGTTTCCGTCGGCCGTTGCTGGAGCGTTGACGCCGTCAGGCAACTCCTTCGCCGTGACATAACCGGGCGTATTGGGATCGCGAGTCGGCGGCGCCGGACGCGCCGGGCGAGGGGGCGGAGCGGGAGCTTGGGGCGGAGCTGGAGTTTGGGCGATTGCCGGATTGAGGCCCGCGACCAGGCCGATGGAGAACGCGATGCTTAGAAGACGCAACATGAGGGACCCCTTCTTTGTGCTTATGGCTTGGCACACGTCGATGGCTGGCGCATGAGATCCTGACGCGTGAAATAAAGATCCTCTGGAAGAATACCAACGCGCCGGGGCATGATGCTCCGCTGCCGGTTGCAACTCGGGCCGAGTCTACTTGCCGGCCAATGCGTCGATCGCCGCTTTGGCAATCTCCAACTCGGGATCGGCCGAGAGGGTCCTGAGCAGCGGCGAGGACGTGTTTTTCGCCGCGCGCAGATCGTACACCAGAGTCAGGCGCTCAGCGGCGGTGAGATTGCTGAGATCGAGCGTCGCGAGTTGCTCCGCAGACCAGACCGTGCGGTAGTAGCCGGCGCCGCCTGTGTTGAGATAGATCCACGCCGGACAGGACTCAAGCTTGGTCTCAACATGGGGCGAAGCGAGGACGGTGCAGGTGGAGGCGATTCCGTCCGCGCGCCAGCAAACGGGAACGGTCCACTGGTGCGAGGCGTTGGTCTGATCGAGATCGAGGTGCGGCGAACCGTTGTCGCAGCGCAACTGGCCTCGTATGGACGGGATACCGGTCTGATTGAGAAACGCGTCGAGGACCGGCTTGCTGCCTTCGAGCGACGATTCCAGGTCAGCCGTGCTGGCGTTCGCGAACCGATGTGCCCGCAAGTATTGGCGAAGTCCATCGCGGACGCGATCCTCGCCGAGCCAGCCATCGAGCATGACCAGCATGGCCGCGCCCTTCTGATAGACGAACTGGCTGTAGACGCCGTCGGTATCCTTGCGGCTGTTCATTTCGAGACGCACCGGACGCGTCTTGGGCCCGGCATCGGCTAGCATGATGCGCTCGCGTGAGGCGACAGTTGAGAGCAGCTTGCGAGCCGGCGGCTGTTCCTGATCCATGGCCTTCGCGGAGAGCCAGGTGGCGAAGCCTTCGCTGAGCCAGACGTCGTCCCAGGCGGCTTGCGTCACCAGGTCGCCGAACCATTGATGGCTCATTTCATGTGCTTGGATGCCGCGGATACGGCGGGCTTTGTCCGTTTCGTTGTCAGTCGGCAAGAGGAGAATGGCGCTCGATTTATAGGTGATCAGTCCCGGGTTTTCAACCGCGCCGAATTTGAACTCAGGCACCGCGACATGGTCGAGCTTTCCGAAAGGATAGGGCATGGCCGTGTACGCTTCCAGTCTTGGCAGTACGTCGACCGTGGCCTGCGCGGCGTCTTTGGCTTCGTCGAGGCTGCCTTTGGGCACGATGATGCGAATGGGCGTGCCGTGCCCGGCGGGCGCTCCCTCATACACCTCGAACGGCCCGACGCAGAAGGCCACCACTTCAGCGGGAAGAGGCTTGGTCAACGCGAAGCGAATCAGTTTCATGCCTTTCGGCTGGGGCGTTTCACTCGCTTGAATCGAGTTAGAGAAGGCCTTGTCGCTCCGCTTGATGCGGATGGCAAGTTCCCATGGAGTTTTGAAGCGAGGCTCGTCGAAGCACGGAAAGGCGCGGCGGGCGTCAATGGGCGTGAAAGTAGTGAAGGCATACCAATCGTTCCCTACCTTGTTTCGATAGGGGCCGGCGACAGCCTTTTCATCGAGCGGGCCGTGGTAGCGGATGGAGATGGTGGCGAGGCCGGGACCGATGGGGGAGGGCAGGTCAAGCCCGATGAATTCGCCGGCTACAGCGGAGCCCGCGGCTTTGATTGTGTGGCCTTTATACGTGACCGAGGAGACTCCGGGGGTGAGGCCTTTTGCGTTGACCCAGAGCACCCGAGTGGGTTTGGTGACTTCAACGTCAATGCGCGCCCAGCCGGAGAAGGTATCGAGGCTCGGATCGATGGTCAGTTCGATGGTGTGTTTCTTTGGATGAACATCGCCGGGAAGAAGGAACGTGGGCGGGGCGGGCAGCGCGGCGCGCGAGGTGGCGCACATGGCGAGGAACAGCAAGGCCCTAAGCATTCTTGCTAATCCGAAGTTCTTAGGTCTCGGGAATGAAAGTTGAGACATACCAGTGGGTTAGGGAAGGGAGCCCTACGCCAGCCATCGCCGGTCCCAAGCGGTCGAGAGGATCATGAAGAAATCAAACCTGTTAAGGCCCATAATTCGATAGAGAGCGCCCGGGTCAAAGTTTGGCCCTCGAACGCTGTTGGCGAAGAGCGTGCCAGAAACTAAATCCCCGATTCGGACCGTTCATCCCCCGCGGCCGCGCCGCGGCCCTTCTTCCGATCGATCGTTCTCAACAACAGAATTGTAACCGCACAAAGCCCCAGCACAACCCCCAGGACTTCTTTCCAATGTGCCTTGAGAAACGGAATGGTGTCCTGCCCATAGCGCTGCGCCAGGAACGCCAGCCCGAAGTAGCGAATAACCCGCGCCAGCAGGACCACGGCAAGAAAGGTTGCGGTCCGCACTTCCAGCACCGCCGCGCAAAAGACCGGAATCTTCATTGGCAGAGGAAGTGGCGACAAAGCGGGGACGAAAACTGTTACCAGACCGTAACGCTCAAACCAATGCCGGAGTTGCCTGCCGCGCCCGCTCTCTGTGTATTTCGCCAGCAGCGCGTGCCCGCCCTTGCGCGCGATGGTAAACAGGGCCAGGCAACCCATCAGCGACCCCACCAGCGCGCACGCCGCGGCAAGGTAGGCCTGCTCCGGGCTGATGAGCGCTATCGCAATCAACAGCGCATCCACGCCGCCCACGATAGGAACGCCGGCAGAGTCCAGAGCGGCCAGGACGAGGAGGCCTGGCGGGCCCCAGGACACAAGAACTTGTACAAGATGTTTCAGCGCGATGACTTTCTCAGAACGCTCAGCCGGCGGCTTCTCCGTTCAGAATAGCGAGCAAACCGGCCTCGTCAAGGATGGGCAGGCCAAGTTCCCGCGCCTTGGCGAGTTTCGACCCGGCCTCTTCTCCGGCCACCACGTAGTTCGTCTTCCGGCCCACCGAACCCACCACTTTGCCACCGGCTGCTTCAATACGCTCCTTCGCTTCATCGCGAGTGAGAGCAGGCAAGGTCCCGGTCAGCACAAACGTCTTGCCCGCCAGCGCGCCGACGGCTTTTCGACGCACTTCCTGAGTGAACCGCAGCCCGGCCTCGCGAAGCCGCCGGACCAGTTCGCGGTTCCGCTCCTCCGCAAAGAACTCATGAATGGCGGCCGCCACCTTGGGTCCCACTTCCTCCGCCTGCTGCAACTCCGCCACGCCGGCCTCGGCGATCTTGTCGAGATCGCCAAAGTAATCGGCCAGGATTTGGGCCGTGCGTTCACCCACAAACGGAATGCCCAAGCCATTGAGGACCCGCGGCAGCGGCAGGCTCTTCGACTTCCCGATGTTTTCGAGGACCTTCGCCGCCGACTTCTCGCCCATCCGCTCCAACGACAAAAACTCTTCCGCCGTGAGGCCGTAGAGATCGGCCGCGCTCTTGACCATGCCGCGCGCCAGAAGCTGATCCACCAGCGCTTCTCCCATGCCGTCGATATCCATGACGCGCCGCCCAGCAAAGTGCAGAAGCGATTCCCGCAGCCTCGCCGGGCAACTGCTGTTCACGCAGCGCCGCGCCACTTCGCCTTCCTCGCGCACCACATGGCTGCCGCAAACCGGACACGCCGCAGGCATATGGAAGAGCTCGCGATGAGCGCCCTTTTCGACCACGCGAACCACTTTTGGAATCACGTCCCCACTGCGCTCAATCAGCACGCGATCGCCCGCCGCCAGGCCCAACCGTTCAATCTCATCCTCGTTATGCAGTGTGGCGCGCGCCACGGTTACACCGCTGATCACAACCGGCGTCAAATGCGCCACCGGCGTCAACGCCCCCGTCCGCCCCACTTGCACTTCGATCTTTTCAAGCACGGTTTCCGCTTGCCGCGCCGCGTATTTATAGGCGATCGCCCAGCGCGGCGCCTTCGCCGTCCAGCCCAGGCGCTCTTGCTGCTTCACCGAATCCACTTTCGCCACCACGCCGTCAATCTCATAAGGGAGGCTCTCGCGTTGCGACTCAAGCTCGCGGATGAAGGCGAGCAATTCCTCAAGATCCTCACAAAGCCGCCGGTGGCTGTTCACCTTAAAGCCGAGATTTCCCATCGTCTCCAGCGACTCCCATTGGCTATCGAGCAGCGCCTTACCCCCCGCCAGCAGGAAGTAGGCAAAGAAATTCAGTTGCCGGGAGGCGGTGACGCTTGGATCCAATGCCCGCAGCGCGCCCGCGGCCGCATTGCGAGGATTTGCGAACTTGGCCAGCTCCTCCCGCTCGCGCTCCGCGTTCATGCGGTCAAAGGCTTTCCTGGTCATCACCACTTCGCCGCGCACTTCAAAATCAGCCGGCACGTGCGCTGCGGGCCCGACGCGCATGGGCAGTGACCGGATAGTCCGCGCATTCTGTGTCACGTCTTCACCGGTGATACCGTTGCCGCGTGTCAGAGCCTGTTTCAGCCGGCCCTCATGAAAGTGCGCCGCCATGGAGAGCCCGTCCAGCTTGAGTTCCGCTACATAATGGAACGCCTCGCCTTTGAGCAAAGATTTGACCCGCGTATCGAATTCCCGCAGCTCGGCTTCATTCAGAGCGTTGTCCAAGCTGAGCATGGGCGAGCTATGCGCCACCTCAACCGCCCCTTCGCGGGGCTTCCCGCCCACCCGCCGGCTAGGCGAATCCGGGGTATCGAACTCCGGGTGCTCGGACTCCAGCGCCTGCAGCCGCCGCATCAGGGCGTCATATTCGGCGTCGGTAATTTCCGGCTGATCGAGGACGTAATAGAGGCGCTCATGACGCTCCAGTTCCGTGCGAAGGCGCTCAATTTCCTGTTTGACGCTGGGTTTCACTTGCCTATCGAACCTATAATGAAAAGTTGGGAAGCCCTGTCAGGTCGTATCAGAAAGCCGTCCTCATCTACAACCCCTATGCGGGACGCCTGGCCTATCAGGCGCGCCTGCTTCAACGTACCATCGCCGTGCTCCATCGGCTGGGCCTCCCCGTCAAGCAAGTTCCGACGCGCGGGCCGAACAGCGGAGCGCAGATTGCCCGCGAAGAAATCGCAGCCGGAGCGGACCTGATTCTGGCTGCCGGCGGCGACGGAACCATCAATGAAGTGGCGAACGGCATGGTGCACTCGGGGGTGCCGCTGGCCATCCTCCCAGCCGGAACTGCAAATGTCCTGGCGCGTGAATTGCGGGTGAAAATGCCGCTCGACCGCACAGCGGCCGAGGTCGCCTCAGCCGTGCCGACCTCCGTCGCTTTAGGCCGTGTTACGCGCGCCGACCAATCGTGCCGTCACTTCCTCATGATGGCGGGTGTGGGCCTGGATGCGCAGATCGTCTACGACTTGAACCTCGACATTAAAGCATTCTTTGGGAAGATGGCTTACTACCTGGGCGGCGTCGCCCAGATCGCTAAGCCGCTTACTCCTTTCCGCGCCGTGGTGGATGGCCAGTCGTACGAAACAACCTTCGCCCTGGTGACGCGCGTCCGCAACTATGGGGGTGATTTCGAAATTGCGCGCACTGCCTCACTGCTTGATAGCCAGTTTGAGGTGGTGCTCTTCAACGCCCGCCAGAGCTACCAATATGTTCCCTATCTGTTCGGCATGATGCTCGGCCAGGTGGGGCATATGCCAGGGTGCAGCGTGCTGCGCGCCCGCTCCGTGCACTGCGAGCCCCTGGCGGCTTCCCCGCTGCTGGACGGTCCTTCCATGGCCGCGCCCCTGCAGGTTGACGGCGAGTATGCCGGGCGTCTGCCGGTCTCGATCGATATTGTCCCGGATGCTTTGACGCTGATGCTGCCGAAGCGCTTCCTCGATCGCGAATTGCAGCGCCGCGAGTGGCTGGCCGCGTAGTCTTCCGCCCATGGATAATGTCACGCACTCGCTTACTGGCCTGGCGCTGGCTCGTTGCGGGCTGGGGCGCCTGACGCCGCGCGGCACATTGCTGCTCCTGATCTCAGCGAACCTGCCGGACATCGACATGGTCTCGCTGGCCTGGGGTCCGCTCGCGAACCTCGAGATTCATCGCGGCTACACACATTCGCTGCTCATGCTGCCGGTGATGGCCGCCGTTTCGGTGGGAGTCACCGCACTCTTGAGCCGCACTCGGCTTCTCTGGCCACAAGCATTCGGCGTGGCGATGGCCGGCGTCGCGAGCCACCTTCTGCTCGATTGGACCAATAGTTACGGCATTCGCCTTCTGCTGCCATTTTCTTCCGAATGGTCCTTCCTCGATCTCAACTACCTCTACGATTTCGTCATTCTGGCGGTTCTGCTGCTGGCGGCCCTCTGGCCCCTGCTGGCGCGGCTGGTGAGTGACGAAATCGGCGAGCATAAGGCCGCTGGCTCCGGCATGGCGATCTTTGCTTTGCTCTTTTTCGTAGCCTACGATGGCGCCCGTTACGTAATGCATGGGCGCGCGGCGGCTCAACTGGACTCCCGGCTCTATGACGGAGAGACGCCTACCAAGGTGGCCGCGATGCCTGGTCCAGTCAGCCCATTCACCTGGCAAGGCATCGTCGAAACGCCGTCGGCCTACCGCATCGTTCCCGTGTCGAGCATCGCCGATTTCGATCCCGCCGCCGGCCACACCTACTTTAAGGGCGATTGGAATGCCGGCTACGACATAGTCTCAAAGACTGAGCCATTCCGTTATCTGCGATACTACGCAAGGTTCCCGTTGTGGCGTTCGGAACCGGCAACGCTGGAAAACGCCGGGGTGGCTGATCGCGTCACGCTCACCGATCTCCGTTTCGGCATGCCGCCAGGTCCGGCACTCTCGGCCGAGGCCCTCCTCAATGCGCAGCATAGGGTGCTGGAGACGGGGATCAGCTTCTTCGGCGGCCGATCGAGTAAATCGGGAGCAGATGCGGGGCGATAGCCGCCAAACTCACCTTCGTTCGTGCTCGAATGTCAAGATAGAGAAGGAGTCGGGCGGCAGGATGCAGTGCGGCCTCCGGATGAAAGCCTCCCTGTGAGGAAGAAGGATAGGAATTATTTTGATGGCAAATCGCACCAGGCTGCTCGGGGCAGCCGCATTTGGAGTAGCTCTCTGGGCAGGGACGCCGGCGGCGTGGGCGCAAAGCACCATTGCGGTAATCAATCAGCAAGCCGCCTTGATGAACACCAAAGACGGCTCAGCGGCTGTCAAGGAATTGACGGCGAAGTATACGCCGAAGCAGAAAGAGCTGGAGCAAAAGCAGTTGGACCTCCAGCAGTTGAACGTCCAGTTGCAGGCCGGCGCGGCGTTAGACCCTGCGAAGCGCGTCCAGTTGCAGCGCCAGTTGGAGAGCGGCACCCGTGCCTTTACCCGTGAACGGGATGACACCCGCGAACAGTACCAGGCCGATCAGCAACGCCTGCTCGGCCCCATTGAGCAGCGCATGCAGGCGGTGATCGCCAGGTACGCGCAGCAAAAGGGATTTGCGCTTGTTCTGGATACGAGTGGCCCAGTGGTCTTCGCGTCGTCCGCCATCGACGTCACCAAGGATGTTGTGGCCGTCTTCGACAGCACGCCGGCCATCATGCCGACCAATGTGCCGCCGGCCGCCTCTCAAAAACAGCCTCCGGTAAAGCCGATCACGCAGAAGTAGCGAACCGGAGGCCCTCGGCGGAAGTGGTTGGGAAGATTGACGAATCTCCGTGGCGCGGGCTTTCAGCCGGCTGAGCCGACATTCGTGTCGGCTGCTCTTTCGTTTCAACCGTAATCAGGCACAGCCGAGATGACTCTCGGCTCAGCAGGCAAAAAAGCCCGCGCCACGGCCGCGCTTCTGGTGCGCAGTTGCCGTCGGTCCGCCCGTCCCTCGCTGATGTTCCGATCAAGTGTACGGGAGTGGCGCTGCCGTTCCTTTCACGCTCACTTTTTTCCATTTTTCTGTTGACAAGGATTTGGGAGCTGGGCTACTGTTTTAGTGTACTAGGTTAGTAATACAGTAGAACACTAAACACGATGCTGTTTCCACCGAATCCGGCTTCGGGTGTGCCCATCTATCTCCAGTTAATGGAGCAAGTGAAGCATGCCATTACAACAGGGGCTTTCCAGCCTGGAGATCAATTGCCTTCGATACGAAAAGTCGCCGAAGACCTGGTGATTAACCCGAACACAGTGGTTAGGGCTTATCGCGAGTTGGAACACGACGGCGTGGTCGAGATGAGACAGGGCACGGGCGCTTTCGTTCGCGAAAGCAGCGGCCTGTATCAGAAGACCAAGCGGCTCAATGTCGCGCTCCCTCTGGTGCGGGCGCTGATTGGCCGGTTGCGCGAGATGGGCTTGAGTGAAGAAGAGATTCGCCGCCTGTTCGAGAGCGAGTTCTTGCTCCAGCAGGCAGAGGACAAGGTGGACGCAGCAAAAAGCGCGAAGGAGCAGGCAGTATGAACGATGCGGCAATTGAAGTAAGCGGCTTACTGAAGTCGTACAAATCGCAGCCGGCGGTGAACGGGCTGAGTTTTACCGTTCCACGCGGCTCAATCTGCGGGTTCCTCGGCCGGAACGGCGCGGGCAAAACCACCACCATCAAGAGCATTCTCGGCATGTTGAAGCCTGACGGCGGGACCGTGCGCGTGCTGGGCATGGATGCGCTGGACCCGGACGGGAGCGTCCTGATCCGCCAGCAAACTGGCTTTGTCTGCGAGATCAAAGAGTTTTATCCGTACATGAACGTCGGGGAAACCATCGACTTCACCAGGGCCTTCTACCCCACCTGGGACCGGACGCTCGAGAAAGACTTTCTTGACCGCTTCAGCCTTTCACCGAAACAGAAGGTGGGAAAGCTCTCGAAGGGCATGCGAACGCAGTTGGCCATCCTGCTGGCGGTGGCGCGCAATACCGACGTTCTGATTATGGACGAGCCCACCGATGGCCTTGACCCGTTTCTGGTGGAAGAGACGCTGCGGTTGCTGGTGGGGCACGCCGCCCGCCGGGGGACCACCATCTTCTTCTCGTCGCATCAGCTCGATGAAGTGGAGCAGATCGCCGACCGGGTCATCATCATCGACCGCGGCAAGGTGAAAATCGACGGATCGCTCGACGATCTGCGGTCGAACTACCGGCGCGTGCGTATGGTTTTTCAACAGGGCACACCGGCGGAGATGGCGGCCCTGGTGGGAGCAGCGAGCCAGACCACCGGGCGAACCGTGTCGGTCCTTGCTCGCGACAACGTGGAACATCTGGTCGACCGGGCTCGCTGGCATCAGGCGACCGATATCGAAGTGCAGGCTGTGGGACTGAAAGAAATCTTCCTGGAGGTTGTAAAGCAATGATGAAGCCGTTATGGATCAAAGCGCTGCGGGAGTTGAAGCCGCGGCTGATTTTCGGGGTTGTGATGATGGTTTGGACCTGCCTCGTCCTGCTCTGGGTGAGCTCTCAGTTTGAAGACAAGAAACCCTCTGAAGCAACCATCCAGCGAGCCGTCGCCGCTGGGTTTTCGGCCGCCACTACGCACGAATACGCGTGGTGGCTGATCTACTCTTCTTCAGTGGGATTCACCTGGTTGATGATGGGGACGTTTCTTGCCGGCGCCGGCGTTAATACTCAGACAACGTACGGGCTCAAGCAAGGGACGCATCCCTCCATGCTCTATACCCTGTCGCTGCCTGTCCGGCGCAGGGATCTGGTGCTGAGCCGCTCGCTGCTGGGAGCGCTGTTCGCCATTGTCCTTACGTTTCTTCCTGGACTCGTCGTCTGGGCGCTTTCGCCGTTGGTCACGAAATTCCCGCTCCCTCTCAACAGTGTGCTTATTTACAGCTCCTTCATTGCCGCGGGAGGCATGGCGTTGTATTGGTTGTCCGTTCTTTTTGCTTCCTTCCTGGACGAACAGTGGCAACTCTACGCCACCTGGATCACCGCCGTAATCATCGTCCTTCTGGGACAGTTGACGCGCATCCCCGTCCTGAGCACCTTTGTGCACTTCTCCAGCAGCGAGATCTGGATTCGAACGCACACTGTTCCCTGGTCAGTGGCTGCAGTGATACTGGCGCTCTCCATTACCTGCCTGGTGGGCGCATTACGAATTGTTGAGCAACGCGAGTACTAAGATCTGAAGCGGATTTAATTGAGTATCGGTAGTGCCCGCGCGCATTCTTCGCGTCTGAAAAAGTGGCAGGGCCGATAATTAATTGACGGCGGGACCAACCGAAGCCCCGATCGTGAGTTCATTGACCGGCTGCCAAGAAGGAGACTTTATGAGAAAAGCACTGGGAGCTATACTTTTTATCGCCACGGCCATCGCGCTGCCTGTGAGCAGCAGCGCGGACACGCCGGGACGCCACCCCCTGTACCTGCGTGCGCGTAGCGACCTCCGCACCGTGCAATGGCTGTTGCGGGTCAATGATGAGCCAAACGTGATGCGCCACGTTCACGCGGTGGACGAGGAGACCGAAAGGGCCATTCAGGAGATCGATCGAGCCGCTGTGCTCGATCACAAGGATTTGAACGACCATCCGGGCATTGACCAGCGTCTGGACCGGAGAGGCCGCTTCCAAAAGGCAATGGAACTTCTGAAGCGAGCTCGCCATGACATCGGCAAGGAAGAGGACAATCCGCGGGCCCTTGCCTGGCGCGATGGGGCTTATCGTCACATCGACGCGGCAATGGATCAACTACGCTTGGCCGCGCGCGATCTGCATATGGACCACATGGAAGGCTGGTAGTACCAGCGCAGTCCGCGGCCGCCGCTTCCTCAGACTGAAGCCTGAGCCACCCGGTACGCGGGTGCGCCGCATCGCCTCGTGTTAGCTTTTGGAAATTCGCTCCGTACACCGAGACCACCCGATGCATAAATTTGCGCTCTTGCTCGCTCTGGCTGAAATTGCCTTCGGCCAAGAAACAAAGTGCTGGAAAGCGATCCCCGGGACATGCGCTTGACGCGCAAGCTGATGGATTAAAGCCGGTTCCGTGGATCGCGAACGGCGGCCCAAATCTTTTCTTATTTTCTTGAACCTTTTCTTTAGGTAGATCGTCTTCTGGTATGATCGTCGCTGACGATTCCACCATGACGAAAAAGCCAAATGGCGACGGCGGGGTTCTGATGCAGGGAACCCTGGATATGCTGATCCTGAAGGCTGTCCTTCTTGCGCCGGCACACGGCCAC
>CAJCIT010000163.1 GCA_903970405.1 Acidobacteriaceae bacterium
CGCACCCAGGTGACGGCGGCGCCATCCGGCGTTAACCATACGGCCGAATCGCGCACGTGGCTGGTGAGGACATAAGGATAGAGAATCTCAAGCGTGGCGTGCGGGTCTTCCAGGGTCCAGAGCGGATTGCCGGAATCGAGACAGGCGCCGACGAAATCCTTGCCCGCCTCCTCGATCAGAGTTTTCAGCTCCCAGCCTTGCATGTCGCCGGCATGATTCTCAATGGCGATCTTGATGCCGGCGTCCATGGCGCGGGTGCGCGCGCGGCGCAGAACGGCCACCGTGTTTTCGATGTGCTGGGACAACGGCGCCGTCTTCCGGTCATCGGCGCCACCCAGAACCGAACGAACTATGTGAGAGCCCAAAATCTGAGCCGAATCGATCATGTGCGCGAGCTGCTCATCGGCTGTGCCGGCTTTCTTGTCGAACATGGTCGAGGTGGGGCAGATGGAACGGGTGCCGAGCTCAAGTTCAAGACCGCGCTCCTCGGCGTACTGGCGGACCTTGCGGAGGTGGTCCGGCTCCAGATTGCCGATGAACCGGACCTCGGAGAAGTGAACCACCTTGACGTGTTGCGCGGCGCAATAGTCGAGGTATTGAAAGGCGGTCCAGCCGCTGTCCCGAATACTGAAGAGATCGATGCCGAGCTTGACGGGCGGCGGACCGGCGGTTTCGGCCCGGCCCGGATCGGTTCCCGCCGAGGCGGAGGCGCGAGTCCCCGGGGCTATCCCAAGCGATGCGATGCCAAGCGGAGCGAGCGTTGCGGCGCCCAGCAAATGTCTACGGGTCATTTGAAAATGCTAACAGGGAGGGCGGCCGCGGCTCTGACTGCTCGCAAATCGCGAGTTTTACGCGCCTTCTCCAAATGTCGAACAAAAGCGCTTTGTTTTTCGTCCAAGCAATTGCCTACACTGAATAGGACCCGTCGAGGTCCACCTGGAGATCTATGCGAGTTCTGCTTTTCGCCGGCCTCTTCTCAATCGTCGCCGGCCTCCATGCCGCTGGCGCCGCTCCCACTTACTCTCAAGATGTTGCGCCCATTATTCAGCGCAACTGCCAAGGCTGCCACCGGACCGGCGAAGCGGCGCCCATGCCCCTGACCTCTTACAAGGAGATCCGTCCCTTTGCCGCGGCCATCAAGGAAGCTGTTGCTTTGAAGAAGATGCCGCCTTGGTTTGCCGATCCGCACTATGGCAAGTTCGCGAATGACCGGTCTCTCCCTCAGAACGACATTGACACCGTAGTCGCGTGGGTGAAGGCCGGCGCTCCGGAAGGCGATCCAACAGCTACGCCGCGCCCGCCCCGGTACCTGGACGGATGGAACATCCGCCAGCCGGACCTTGTCCTTCAAATGCCCGCCGCCTACTCTGTCCCGGCCACCGGAACCATTGACTATCAATACATCCTGATCCCCGGAAGGTTTGAGAAGGACACCTGGGTGCAGATGGCTGAAGTGCGCCCGGACAACCGCGCCGTTCTTCACCACGTGATCGCCTACATTCGGCCGCCTGGCTCGAAGTGGCTGCCTGGCATCAAAGCGGGAATCCCATTCGTCCCGGATGAGGAGGGCGCCAAGGGTCACCGCGAGTTTCTGGTGGGCTATGCGCCGGGGATGCCTCCCGCCATCCTGGCGGAGGGGCGCGCCAAGTTGATTCCCGCCGGCTCTGACATTGTCTTTGAAATGCACTACACCACCAACGGAAAAGCGGGCACGGACCAGAGCAAGATCGGTCTGAGCTTCGCCAAGGGCGAAGTGAAGGAGCGGGTGATGACGGTGGACGCGGGCAATTACGATTTCGAAATCCCGGCCGGCGCGGGCAACTTCCGCGTCGATTCCGATTTTGAGTTCGGCACGGATGCGAAGATCGTCTCGCTGATGCCGCATATGCATCTTCGCGGCAAGGACTTCAATTTCGAAGCCACCTACCCCACGGGCGAGAAGCAGACGCTGCTCAACGTACCCGGCTATAGCTTCAACTGGCAGTTGGTTTATTACCCGGTCACCGACCTGGCGATGCCCAAGGGCGCCAAGATCCACTGCATTGCGCACTTCGATAACTCCGCCAATAACCGCTTCAACCCGGACCCCACCAAAGTCGTCAAGTTTGGCGAACAAAGCTGGGACGAGATGATGATTGGCTTTTTCGATGTCGCCTTCGACAAGAACATGGACCCGAAGAAGCTCTTCCCGCCTGACCCGCCGAAGGAACAGAAGGCCGACGCCGCCCTGCCCGGCTCGAAGCCAGCTTTGTAACTGAGGGACGTTCTCAATACCCCATCAAGAACAGCAAGAACACTGCGAACGCCGCCACCAGGCAGTAGATGCCGAACAAATACCAGCGTCCTTGTTCCAGCCAACTGCTCAGCCACTTCAGCGCCAGCAGTCCCGCTCCGAAGGCAACCACCGCGCCAAGCAAACTAAAGAGAAGTCCCCCCTCCACGATCCCCATTCCTGGATGTTGTTCGTGCAAGGCTTTCGTGTAGCGCAACCACTCCCGCCCAACCACAATAGGCGTCAGCACCACGGCAAGGGCAAAGCTAAATGTCTCGGACGTAACCTTCGGAACGCCGGAAAGCATGCCCGCCGAAATGGTTGCGCCGGACCGTGAAAAGCCGCGGAAGGGCAGCGCCAAACCCTGCACGCCGCCAATGATCCCGGCATCCTTTAGCGTCAGGTCGCCTTTAGCCGTCACGCTCCTCTTCGCATTTTTCCGCTCCCGAAGCCCTGCAATCAGGATCAGCACACCGGCCGCGGCCAGCGCGGGAGCAATCCATTCCAGATGGCTGAACAAGTCCTCGATCTCCGCTTTGGGCGTGTCCCGGAAAACCACCTTCTCCACCACCTTGATAATGCCTTCGCCGATGACACCAGTCACCGCCGTGGCCAGCACCACTCGAATCGCGAATCGTTTGAACGAATCGAAGCTTTGAAAATAGGCGTCGCGCCACTGCTTCCAGAAGTAGGCGATCACCGCGAACATCGTGCCGGTGTGCAACATCACCAGCAGCAGCGTCATTTCGGGCGATGACGGATTGAGGCCCAGTAGTTTCTCCGCGACGATGACATGCGCCGAACTTGAAACAGGCAGCAGTTCGGCCAGCCCTTGCACAATCGCGAGAATGATCACGTGAAGAATCGACATTCTTTTAGAGTAGCCAACGCCCGTCCCCGCATACTTCTTCCGCACTGGCGTTTACACTGTCCTGAGGAGCCGACTGCATGGCCTGTAATCCCGACATCCTGAAGAATGTTCCCTTCTTTGCTCTGTTTGACGATGATGAACTGGCCGTTCTGGCCGGCCGCGTGGAATTGAAGCGATACGCCGCGCGGCAGCGCATTTACAAAATGGGCGATTTCACCGGCCAATCGTACATTCTCATCTCGGGCACGGTGGAGGTGAAGACCATCGATGTCGATCAGCAGGAACTGGTTGTCGATGAGCCCGCGGCCGGCGAGGTCTTTGGCTTCGCCTCGATGATCGACCGGACTCCACACCAGACCAGCGCCATGGCTGTCACCGATGCGGAATGCGTCGAGCTCGACCGCGACGATATTGCGGCTTTACTGGAGAAGAAACCGCACGCCGGCCTCGACTTGCTGACGGTGCTGGGGCGTCAATTTCATGCCTCGCAGCGGCTGGTCCGCTCGCGCACCTTTCGCAACATCAACGAAGTCATCGAAGAGGGCGCCACGTTCGGCGACCAGATCGCCGATTCGGTGGCGAAGTTCGGCGGATCATGGTCCTTTATCATTTCGTTTTCCGTCATTCTGCTGATCTATATCGCCATCAACATTGCCCTCCAGGCAAAGGCCTGGGACCCGTATCCGTTTATTCTCCTCAACCTGTTTCTGTCGGCGCTAGCGGCCTTTCAGGCGCCCGTGATCATGATGAGCCAGAACCGCCAGGACACAAAGGACCGATTGCGCGGCGAGCTGGATTACGACGTGAATCGCCGTGCTGAAGCCGAGATCCAGACGCTATCGCAGAAACTGTATTTGCTCGGCGAAAAGATCAGCGACATTGAGGATTTATTGCGCGAAAAGCTTGAACGCCCGCGCGTCTGATGCCAGGGTGGTGATGGCGTCCCGCTGACACGTGGTCAGTCAACCCTTCACAGGCTTTAGCCTGTGGTGAGTTACAGCGACCTCTCAATCGCTTCCGCAATCTGCTTGCCGTGAAACCGTCCATTCTCGATAAAGATCTCGTTGGTATGTGTTCCCGCCACAATCACGCCCGCCAGATAAACGCCCGGCCGCTCGCTTTCCAGCGTCACTGGGTCGGTGATCGGCTTCATCGTCGCTTCGTTCAAGCAGATGCCGTGCTCTTCCATGAACTCGAAATCGGGCCGGTATCCCACCATCGCGAACACGTAGTCGTTCTTCAGTGTCACCTCTCCTTCGGGCGTCACCACGGTCACATCGTGCTGCCGAATCTCTTTCACCTGCGAGCGGAAGTACGCTTTGATCTCGCCGCTCTTGATCCGGTTCTCAATGTTCGGCTTAATCCAATACTTGACGTTATGGTGAATTCCGCCGCCGCGATGCACCATCGTCACCCGCGCCCCGGTCCAATGCAGCTCCAGCGCCGCAATAGCCGCCGAGTTCTTTGCCCCCACAATCAACACATCCTGGTTGTAGTAAGGATGCGCTTCGCGATAGTAGTGAATCACCTTCGCCAGCTCCTGGCCGGCGACGTTCAGCCGGTTAGGAATGTCGTAGTAGCCTGTCGCCAGGATGATTCTCTTCGCCGTATAGCAGTGAGGCTCGCCATCGCTGGTCTCGGTGCGGACGTTGAAGTTTCCGCTTGTCCCGTCGAAACCCAGCACTCGCTCGTATTGGTGAACGGTCAGGCCGTAATGGTCAGCCACGCGGCGATAGTACTTCAGCGCTTCCGTCCGCCCCGGCTTCTCATTCAGCGACGTCATGGGAATATCGCCAATCTCAAGTAGTTCCGGCGTCGTGAAGAAGACCAGGTTCGTGGGGTAGTGGTAAATGGAGTTAACCACGCAGCCTTTATCGAACAATACCGCCGAAATGCCGCGCCTCTTCAGCTCGATGCCGCAGGCAAGTCCCGTCGGCCCCGCGCCGACTATCGCGACATCCAGTAACTCCATCGAATCGATACCTCCGTTCGCCACAAATCGCTATAGCAGCGCGCCGACTCTTTCGTAGACGCCTGCCAGCGCCGAATCCAACTGTGCCGCATCCTTCCCCGCGCCCTCAGCCATATCGGGACGGCCGCCGCCCTTGCCGCCAACGGCTCTGGCGACGTCGCCCACCAGTTTCCCCGCCTGCACCTTCGCCGTCAGGTCCTTGCTCACCGCCGAGACAATTGAGATGTCTGAGTTATTCACCGAAGCAATCACGATCACCGCGCTGCCCCACTTATTGCGCAGCGCATCCGCGATGGTGCGCAACTGCGTCCTGTCCAAACCAGTCACCTGTTCCGCCAGAACCGTGGTGCCGTTGAGCAAGCGCCCCTTCAGCCCCTCAACCTCCCGATGGGCAATCTGCGTTTTCAACTGGTCAAGCTGCTTCTCCAGTTGCTTCTGCTGCTCCAGCACGCGGTCCAACTGCTCCAGGACGCCCGTCTCCGTTGTGTGCAGCAGCTTCCCCGCTTCCGCCAGCGCCGCGCTGGCATCCTGGAATCGCTCCAGCGCGCCAAAGCCGGTTGTGGCTTCAATGCGCCGCACGCCGGCCGAGATGCTCCCCTCATAAACGATCTTCATCAGCCCGATATCGCCCGTGTGCCCGACGTGCGTTCCACCGCACAGCTCCTTGCTGAAACCGGGAATCGAAACCACGCGCACTTTGTCGCCATACTTCTCGCCGAACAACGCCATGGCCCCGGTGGAGAGCGCCTGGTCCAGTTCCATAACGTTCGTCTCAACGGGCGTGTTACTGAGAATCGCTTCATTCACGAGGCGTTCCACTTCCAGCAGTTCATCCGGCGTCATGGCCGCGTAGTGGTCGAAATCGAATCGCAAACGCGCTGGCTCCACAACGCTGCCCGCCTGCTTCACATGGGTGCCAAGCACCTGGCGCAAGGCAGCATGCAAAAGGTGCGTGGCCGTATGATTGCGCATGGTCGCGCCACGCAGGCCGCGGTCCACCTGCGCGATCAATTTGTCACCCACTCTCACGCGCCGCAGCACGCGAATCTTCTGCACCATCGCGCCCGGCGCCGGCTTCCAGGCGCCTTCCACCACTGCGACTTTCTCTCGCGTCTCCAGATCCAGCAGCAGGCCCGTATCGCCCACCTGGCCGCCGGACTCGGCATAGAACGGCGTCTTCACAAAGACAACTTCAGCCGGCCCCGCTTCCACAAACTCCGCGATCTTCTTGTGGTCCTTCTCGCCGGTAATGAGTGACGCCACCTCAACCGGCGCCTCAAGCGACTCCCGCCCGATAAACTCCACGGTGGGCAATTCGCGATACACGTCCGCGATGTGGGCTTTATCCGCGCCTCTCCAACTGGCGCGGGCCTGTGCGCGCTGCTTCTCCATTTCCGTGGTGAAGCTTGCGCGGTCAATGGACAGCCCGAACTCGCGCGCCATTTCATCCTGCTCATCGAGCGCCAGGCCGTACGTATCGTAAAGCTTGAATGCCGAAGCGCCCGGCAGCACGCCGCCCGTTGCCGACTTCGCTTCGTCGTGGAAGAACCGCTCAGCCAACTGGAACGTCGTCGAGTAGCGGCGCTCTTCATCGCGCACGATGCGGGCCACGCGCTCCACGCTCTCCATCATCTCCGGATACCCCGGCTTCATCAGCTCCGCCACGAAGCCGGTCAACTTGTGCAGATACGGCTCATTCATCCCCGCCAGCCGGGCATTCCGCAGCGCGCGGCGCATGATCTTGCGCAGCACGTACCCGCGGCCTTCATTCGAAGGCAGCACGCCATCGTGAATCAGAAAAGCTGTGGCGCGAGCGTGGTCGGCATTAATACGCAGCGCGGTGTCGGCCTTCGCATCGGCGCCCAAAGCCACGTGGATCAATTCGCTGGCCCGCTCCATCACCGGCCTGATGAGGTCCGTGTCGTAATTCGAAAGATGTCCTTGCAGAATCGCCGCCAGCCGCTCCAGCCCCATGCCGGTATCGATCGACGGCCTCGGGAGCGGCGTCATCGTGCCGTCCGGCGCCTTGTCGAACTGCATGAAGACCAGGTTCCAGATTTCCACGAACCTCCCGCCGCCGTCATCCGGAAACTGCTCGTGCTCGCGTCCCGCCTCCGCGGCCTCCGGACCGAGATCGTAGTGGATCTCCGAACACGGTCCGCACGGGCCGGTATCGCCCATTTGCCAAAAGTTGTCTTTCTCATCCAGGCGGAAGATGCGGCTCTTCGGAATGCCGGTCACCTTCTGCCACAGTTCCTCGGCGTCATCGTCCTCGCGAAACACGGTGACATACAACTTGTCCTTTGGCAGTCCGAACCAGGCCGGACTCGTGATCAGCTCCCAGGCAAAAGCAATCGCGTCTTTCTTAAAATAGTCGCCAAACGAGAAATTGCCCAGCATCTCAAAGAAAGTATGGTGCCGCCGCGTGTAGCCCACGTTTTCCAGGTCGTTGTGCTTACCGCCCGCGCGCACCACCTTCTGTGACGTCGTCGCGCGAACGTAGTCGCGCTTCTCCAACCCAAGGAACACGTCCTTGAACTGGTTCATGCCCGCGTTCGTGAATAGCAGCGTGGGGTCGTTTGCGGGCACAAGCGGCGAGCTGCGGACAATTCGGTGTCCCTGGCTGGCGAAGTATTCTAAGAACTTCGCCCGGATCTCATTACCTGTCATTGGGTTCTCATCTTCAGTTTCGCATTCGCCGCGGTGCATGGCCGGCTTCTTCGCGCCTCGAAGTATGCTTGGTAGATGCCCCAAGCGCTTTGCGCCGAGGGAATGACCCGCAGTTCCTGGCGGACGCTTCCGTCACACTTCCTTGCATGTCTGTTCAGCGCGTGCATTAGCCGAGCATTCACTCATCCACTCAATCCTTCCATCGCTGCTGCTCTTTTGGGCGCCGCCTTAGTCATGGCCGAAACGCCGTTGCCCGCAAGGCCAAGTCTGCCGCCCGCCGAACGGCCTCAGAACCCCAAGCGCCCGTTCCCCTACCTTGAACAGGAAGTCATGGTGGTGAATGAGGCGCAGCACGTTACTTTGGCCGGCACGTTGACCAAGCCGAAAGGCCCTGGGCCGTTTCCCGCCGTGCTGCTTATCACCGGCTCTGGCCCCCAGGATCGCGATGAAACGCTGCCTTTGGACCCGCCGCCGTATCACAAGCCCTTTCTTATTGTCAGTGACTACCTGACCCGCCGCGGCATCGCCGTTCTGAGGCTTGACGATCGGGGCGTCGCGAAATCCACCGGAGTCTTCAATTCGGCGACCACCGCCGACTTCGCCACCGACGCCATGGCAGGCGTCCAGTTTCTGGCGAAGCGCAGCGACATCGACCGCAAGCACATCGGCCTCATCGGCCATAGCGAAGGCGGAATCATCGCGCCCATGGTCGCCAATCTGGACCCTAGCGTCTCATTCGTCGTTCTGCTTGCCGGTACCGGCCTCTCCGGCGATCGGATTTTTGAGCAGCAGATGTTCTATAGCATCCTTGCCGCGGGCAGACCCATCAGGGAGGCGGAGACTAGCCGCCAGGTGCAACACCGTCTTCTTGAAATCGTCGAATCCACCACCGACAAGGCGGAGCAAGCCAGCAAGGTAGACGATTTAATGGGCGACGACAAGACTACCGCCGATTACATAAAGTCGTCGCTACCGATGCTCAACATGCCATGGTACCGTTACTTCTTTACCTATGACCCGGCGCCCGAACTGGTGAAGCTCCAGATTCCAATCCTCGCCCTGCATGGCTCGAAAGATACGCAAGTGGACCCGATGCAAAATATGCCCGCGATTCAAGCGGCATTGACTCGCGGCAAGAATCCCGACGCCACCGTTCGTATGATTCCGGGCGTGAACCATCTCTTCCAGAACTGCACCACCGGCTACCTGGCCGAGTACGCCACCATTCCGGAAACCATGTCGCCCGCGGTCCTTGAGATAGTCGGCGACTGGATTGAAAAGCATGTGAAATAGCCACAAGATGGTGGCCAAGACATTTCACCCGCTGTTTGTGGGGCATACTGTCAGCCTGCGGCCGATTGGCAATCGGCCACCATGGGCATTGCCTCACTTAATCGCCGGCGCCTTTACGCCGATGGTTTCCGCTTGCCCTTGGCGGTTGGCGCATCGGGCACGGGCACGCCCATCGACCGCAGAGCGGCGCGGGCTTTATTGGCCTGATCGGTTCGCGGATAGTTCTTGATCAGTTCGCGGAACGCATTCGCCGCATCGTCGCGCTGGCCCAGTTTGTAAAGCGACATCCCTTTCATGTAATAAGCATTGGGCGTTTGGCTGTTCTCCGGATACTTCAACACGGCGTCGAAACCTTGCACGGCTTTGTCCATATCAGCGCGGTTGTAGTAGATCTGAGCGATATTGAATTGGGCAACGGGCGCTTGGTCGGTCTGGCCGTAGTAGGTGAGGTAGTCCGTATACTCCTTCAGCGCGATGTCGAAGTTGCCGGCCTGTTGGTCACGTTGCGCATTCGCGAAGGTTTGATCGGCGCTCATGCCCGGGGGAGGGGTGTTGGGGCCGTTCGGAGCGGCGGCCGGCGGCGCGGGCGGTTGGGCGATCAGCGTCATCTTATTGCCCACGTCGGTCAGCTTGGCATCCAGGCGGTCCAAGCGCGAGCTGAGGTCGGCGATGGAATCGCGCAGGCCCTGCACTTCCTGTTGCATATTGTCGACCTTCTGCCCCACGCCCATGATGGGCCGCAACTGCTCGCCGATCCGCGTCGAGAGATCGGTTTGCAGGGATTGAACTTGATTATTGGTGCGCGACGAATTCTCCTGTGACTGCTGCACCAGAACCTGCAGGGCAGCCAGCTTTTCATCCAGGGTGCGTTGAATGGCGGTCGCCTGTTCCTGCAACAGGGCCACGTCGCGCTGCAACTCAACCATTTCTTTACTGGCGCCGAAGCAGGAAACGGACGCGCACGCCAGAAGCGCGGCAAGACGCGAAACTTTCATCCGGGATTCTCCTCTACTCATCTACTTCATTGAAGCACTCCTCACGAACGCAGGGTGCAGGGCAGGGTGGAAGCCTAAGGCTGCCAGCCTGCCCTACACGACCTCCCCACAACAAAGGCTAGTCGGCTGAGACGTGGTGGCACGGACTTTAGTCCAATGCCACTTAGTTTTCCATGAGGAGCCGTAAGATATTGAAACCATTGTGGCGCACGCAGTCCTGCGTGCCGCGTCGGCACTCATGCCGACGTTTGCCGCGAACCGTGGCGGACCATTGGAGCAACAGGCTGCCCGACTTTAGTCCGTGGGGCGGCACGGACTTTAGTCCGTGGTCCCAGTCTGGCCCCGGCGAACCTCCTGTTAAGATCGGAAGTCCTTCCAGGACCACCCATGGGTATCCACAAGCATTGGCAAGCGGCGGCAGCCGCGACTCTGATAGCAGCATCGGCCGCGCTGGCGCAGACGGCAGGCAAGGTTCCGCCGGCGGAGTTGGCCGAAGCGCGCGCCATCTTCAAGCAACTCATCGAAATCAACACCACCGATTCCGTAGGCAGCGTCACAGCGGCCGCTGAAGCCATGGCCGAGCGGTTTCGCAAGGCGGGCTTCGCGGCGGCGGATATCCAGATTGCCGGACCTGATAGTCCGGATAAGCCGGGCCGCAAGAAGAATCTGTTAGTGCGGTATCGGGGCAGTTCGTCCAGTAACAAGCCGGTGCTCTTCGTGGCGCATTTGGATGTAGTTGAGGCGCTGCGGGCGGATTGGACAACCGACCCGTTCGAGTTTGTGGAGAAGGAAGGCTTTTACTACGGGCGGGGCACGCAGGATATGAAGGCCAACGACGCAATCCTGGTGGCCGATCTGATCCGTCTTCACCAAGAGGGGTTCAAGCCCGATCGCGACATTCTGCTGGCGCTGACCGCCGACGAAGAGGGTGGCAGCTACAACGGCGTGGAGTGGCTGATTGAGAACAAGCTGGAAGTGCGGCAGGCGGCGTTCGCGATTAATCCGGATGCCGGCGGCGTAGACCTGGACAAAGGCCGCGCGGTTTCGATCAACGTGGAAGCGACGGAGAAGCTCTACGCCGATTACGACATCACGGCGAAGAATCCGGGTGGGCACAGCTCCCTGCCCCGCCCGGACAATGCGATTTATGAGCTCACCGCTGCCCTGCAGAAGCTTGCGGCGTATACGTTTCCATTTGAGCTGAATGGCGTCACGCGGGCGTATCTTGAGAAGCTTGCGCCCATCGAAGGCGGGCAGAATGGAGAGGACATTCGCGCCATTTTGAAGACGCCACCCGACGAAGCGGCATTGGCCCGCTTGAGCGCCATTCCCGGCTTCAACTCCATTGTGCGAACCACGTGCGTGGCCACGCGCCTGCAAGCCGGGCATGCCTACAATGCGCTTCCTCAGACGGCGATGGCGAGCGTGAACTGCCGCATTCTGCCGGGTCACTCGGCTGCCGAGGTTCGTGACCGGCTGGCGGCGCTGTTTGCCGATCCGAAACTGGAAGTGAAAAGCCTGGGGAGCCTGGGGCATGGAGGCGGAGACCGAAAGCCCATGACGCCGCCTCCACCGATTCCAGCGGTGTTTGTGCCATTGACGGCCATTGCGCAGAGTATCTGGCCGGGCGCGCAGGTGCTGCCGACAATGGAGGCCGGCGCTTCGGACAGCGTCTACCTGGCGTCCGTGAACATCCCGAGTTATGGGTTCTCCGCGCTGGCCATCGAACGAAACGACGTGCGCGCGCACGGTAAGGATGAGCGGCTGCCGGTGGAGTCGTTTGAGAAGGGGCTGGCGTTTTATTACGAGTTCATCAAGGCGCTGGGAAGCCACTAATCGAAGCGCCCACGCTCCCCAGCCGCGACAGTCAGGGGCGACCGGTTGTGCCGGGCACGTTTTTCAAGGAGCGAGACGAGACTCAGGTCCGCGGACCACATCCCGCTCATCCTAGGTAATTACTTAGTTCGGTAACTCGTGGCACGATGAACAGTCCGTCACCGCCTTCTTAGCCTGGTGGCAATTGACACAGGATGTCATAGTGGTAGGAACCTCCCGGAACAGAACGTCGCGCTCGGCCACCGGGCCGTGGCACTCCTGGCACGTGTTGTTCTTTTCCAGGTGCAGGCGGTGACTGAACCTTACGAACGACGGCAACTCGTAAACCGGAACCCAGGGCACGTCTTTACCGCTCTTCGCATAGCCGGCCAAACGCTTAATTTCCTCGCTGTCCGCTTTGATTGTCGAGTGACAGTTCATGCAGACCGCCGCCGCGGCGATGGTCATGCTTTCACCTGGGTCCGGATTCGCGTGGCACATCCTGCAGGATAGTTTCATCCTGCCTGCATGCACTTTATGGCTAAAAGCAATCGGCTGCTTGGGAGCGTCAGCCACGCTCGACGCCGAGCCGCTTCCATCCTGTGCGATAGCCGGCCCGCTCCCCGCTGAACTCACGCGAACCGCTGCCAACAAGCAGGCGGCTAGCTTCAGTAACCGGCTCATATGTTGCGTTGCTTGATCTGTTCCGCCAGATACTCCGAGGCCCGCATAGACAATGCCAGAATCGTCATCGTCGGATTCTGCCAGCCCGCTGTCACAAAGCTTGCGCCATCCACCACAAACAGGTTCTTGATGTCGTGGCTCTGGCACCACTTATTCAATACACTCTTCTTCGGATCGTTGCCCATCCGGCACGTACCCACTTCGTGAATGCTGTAGCCCGGCGGATTCACTTCATCGGTCTTGCCGACGATCTCCCAACCCGCCTCCTTAAATAACCCCTCGATTGTGTCCGCCGCGTCGCGCCGCAGGTTACGTTCGTTGTCCGTGTCGCGGGCCTCAATATGCAACACCGGAATGCCATAGGCATCCTTCACGTCCTTGTTAATTCTGACGTGATTCTCAAATCTGGCCACGCGTTCGCCGAAAATGCCGCCTGAGACGCATGATCCTTCGTAGCTGTCCAGTTTCGCTTGCAACTCCGCGCCATAGAGTGGGAATAAGTTCGGGCTTGCTCCGCCGCCGCTGCCGATGCTCACGCAATAGCCTTTAATGAAGTTTCGTTTGTCGTCCTTTGTCAGGTTACGGAATCTGGGAATAAAGGCGCTGCCGCCCATCAGGCCCGGTCTCGCCTTCCCGTCGCGCGCTTCCGGAACCGACGCCACCACCGAGACGCCATACATTTGGTCCACCAGATAGCGCCCCATCACGCCGCTGGAATTGGCGAGTTTCGAATTCAACAATAACCGTGTGCTCTCAAGCGTACCCGCCGCTAGCACCACCACCTTTGCTTTGACGTGCATCTCGCGCAGCGAGTGCCGGTCCACAAAGTGCGCGCCGCTGGCGAGTCCCGTGTTCTTATCCACGGAGATCTCCCGAACGATCGCGTTTTCGACGATATCCAGCTTGCCGGTCTCGAGCGCATCCGGCAGTAAGAGGTTGATGGAACTCGCGAGGCCATTCTGGCCCAAAGCATTCCGCCACTTCGAAACGCCGATGCCTCGCTTCGTGGCTACTTCGGTGAACTTCTTGATGGTCTCGGTATCGGGTGGAAAGGTGGTCTCGACGAAATTTCCGTCAGGAAACTGCGGCCATCCCTCTTTGCGCCCGGTGACGCGGAATATCTCTTCCACTCGCGAATAGAACGGCGCCAGATCCGCCAAAGAGATGGGCCAATTCTCTCCCGTTCCATCGATATCGGCCGCCTTGAATTCGAAATCGCTGAGCCGGAACGATTGCCGCGCCCAGAAAAGCGAACGTCCGCCCAACAGCCGCACTCGCACCCAGTTGTAAGGCGCGTCTTCCGGGTGCGTGTAGGGAACCTCTTTTTCATCCACCCATTGGTTAGCGTTAAACTCATTGGCCTGGAAAACGTGAGGGAGGCGCCCGGGCTGTTTGAAGCCGCGGTACGGCAGCTCATAGGCGTGCTTCAGCGTCCGGTCTTTTTCATAATCGGCCTCCGGGCCCGCGTTCAGCATCAGGCACGAAATGCCGCTGGCAGTCAGGCGGTTCGCCGCCATTCCACCGGAGTGTCCCGAACCGACAATAAGAACGTCGTACTCTTTGATGGGCATGGTTGGTCAGCTTCCGATAGTTAACTTCTGACCACGGGATCGATCGGCTTCCAGTAATAAGCGGCGCCGCGTCCAAAACCCCGCCCCCGCTGGCGGTCGCCCGCCAGACTCTCCGCCCACTCTCGCGAATTCATCGTTGCGCTGCGCAGGTCCTCATGAACCTGGGCGACAAACTTCTTCACTGGGTCGGCCGGATAATCTTGATCCCACGGCCTCGCCACGAAGAGAGGACGCAGAATTTCGTCCGCCTCCTGCGAATCCAGCTCTGAGAAGAGTCTATGGAATTTCTTCTTTGCCTCCGCATTGAGGCCATTCAGCCCGTGGCGGTATAACCCTTGCCGGTCCGCGGGTGAAACGCTCAGCAGGAAGTCTAGGAACTCCGGAGCGTGGGCGTCACGCGCGCCAGGACGGCCTTTCAATGGCGGCACAAGGATATCGCCAAGCTTTTCCAAGGCGGCAAACTGTTCAGGCGTGAAGTAGCTCCGATCCGGTTCGCACGCAACATCGGCCGCCACAGTGTCCAATCGGGGGGCGGCTTGCCCTTGCTGCGGAGTTCGTTGAGCGGTGGGATTCCCGGGCGGCGGCGCTAGTGGCGGTTTGGGGGCCTCTTGCGCGGCTGCGGCAACCAGCGGTATCGCCGGCGCGGCCAAAAGCTTTTGAACAAATCTGCGGCGCTTCATGGTTTACTCTCAGATTGTTCCACAAGAGCATCGAACGGAAGAGGCGAAACGCCCCAGGAGCGAACGCTGGCCGCGCCTATTCTGACGGGCGCCGCTCGGAAGGTTGTTTGCGGCGCTCACAGGGTGGACGTGCCCCCGGACTTGACGCCGGCCGTCCGTGGCTGAAAATGCGATTACTCCGGGCGCGCAAACCTGTAAAAGCTCAACACGTTTGAGCCTTGCTTCACCCGGCGCGAGCGTTCCAGGCGTCCGACAACTTCGCCGGGGTCGAACTTTGCGTCATGCTGGGCGATCACCAGCGCTTCCGGTGGACCGGACAGAGCGTCGAGACAAACGGCGTAGTCGCTGGGCCTTTGATAAGGCGGATCGAGAAAGATGAGATCGCCCGGGTAATCTTTGAGCACCCGCAACGCGCTGCCGCGCACCACGTGAGCCTCCGGTCCGATCTTCAAGGACGAGAGGTTCTCGCGGAGGCAGGCCAGCACCTCCAGGTCGCGTTCCAGGAAGACAACGCGCCGCGCGCCGCGGCTGAGCGCTTCAATGCCCACGGCGCCGGTCCCGGCGAATGCGTCCACGAACGTGCTGCCTTCGATCCGCGGAGCGAGGATATTGAAGAGGGTCTCCCGCAGGCGGTCCGGCGTGGGGCGCACCGTGAGTCCTGGGACCGATTTCAAGACCCGGCTGCGATATGTTCCGGCTATGACGCGCATAGTGCTTCAAGCCAAGCTGTTGGCTTATCCAACTTGAATCAGGCCGTATTGGCGCTGCCAGTGCTCCTTGATATGACGAACCACCTGCTGCAGCGCCTGCTTCATGCTTTCATCGTGGCGGGAAGACTCAATCAGTTGTATCGCCTCGCGGCGGGCTACATCGAGAAGATCGGCATCGCGCAGGAGATTGGCGAAGCGCAGCCCGGGGATGCCCGCCTGACGGGTGCCGAAGAATTCGCCCGGACCGCGCAGCTTCATGTCCATTTCCGCGATATAGAAGCCATCGTTCGAATCCACCAGCGTGCGGATGCGCTGATGGGCCGTTTCCGTGAGCTTTCGCGTTACAAGGATGCAATAGCTTTGATGGGCGCCGCGCCCCACGCGGCCGCGCAACTGGTGCAATTGTGAGAGACCGAAGCGGTCGGCGTCTTCGACGATCATCACGGAGGCATTCGGAACGTCGACGCCCACTTCGATGACGGTGGTGGATACCAGAATCTGCGTTTCACCGCGGGCGAAGCGTTCCATCGACGCGGCCTTTTCGTCCGGCGTCATTTTCCCGTGGAGCAGTCCCACCGTAAGGGCCGGAAACACAACTTCTGAAAGATGCTGGTGGGCCTTCTCCGCCGCCTTCATCGCGGTGGTCTCCGATTCTTCCACCACCGGATAAACGACGTATGCCTGGCGGCCGGCCGCGATCTCTTTCGCGACGAACGAATAGATTCGTTCGATCTTCTCTTCGAAGACGTGCCTGGTCTGGATAGCTTTGCGGCCTGGCGGAAGCTGATCGATGACTGATAGATCGAGGTCGCCATAAACCGTGAGCGCCAAAGTGCGCGGGATGGGAGTAGCGGTCATCACCAGGACGTCGGGGTTCGCGCCCTTTTCGAAGAGACGCAAGCGCTGGACCACACCGAAGCGATGCTGTTCATCGACAATGGCAAGGCCGAGCTTGTGGAATTCCACATCGTCTTGAATCAGGGCGTGCGTGCCTACGGCGATGTTCGCGAAGCCCGTCGAGAGAGCGCGCTTGAGTTGCTGCTTCTCTTTCGCGGTGGCCGACCCCGTGAGCAAAACTGTGTTGTACCCGAGCGGCTTGAAGAGGCGTTCGAAATAGAGATAGTGCTGGGTGGCCAGAATTTCGGTGGGTGCGAGCACGGCAACCTGATGGCCGTTTTCCACGGCAATAACGGCGGCTTGCGCGGCGACGATAGTCTTGCCGCTACCGACGTCTCCCTGCAGCAGGCGGTGCATCGGGGAGGGCTGCTTCATGTCGTCGGCGATCTCCTGCGTCACGCGCCGCTGAGCCGGGGTCGGCTTAAAGGGCAGCATCTTCTTGATCTGCTCGCGGCTTCGCGCGGTCACTTGAAACGCGATGCCGTTTGCCGCGCGTCCGCGAGCGCGCTTCAGGGCGAGCCCGCACTCCATCCAGAAGAACTCATCGAAGATGAGCCGCGTCTGGGCGGGTGAGCGGAAATCGTTGAGGAGTTGCAACTCAACGCCGGGCGGGGGCTGGTGAACATGACGGATGGCCTCGTCGAGCGTGGGCAGCTTCTGGCGCTCGCGAATCGACGCTGGCAGAGGATCTGGGGGGAGCGTCACCTGATGCAGGATGCGGTTGAGCAGCACGCGCAGGACGCGTGTGCTGATGTTGCCGGCGCCTTCATAGATGGGGACCATGCGGCCGGTGTGGAGAGTCTCTTCGTCTTCCTCAAGCGACTGGAGGATCTCGGTTTCAGGCTGCACCATCAGCATCATGCCGCGCGCGCGGTCGAACTCCACTTTGCCAAACAGGGCGGCGCGGACGCCGGGAACCAGCGAATTGGCCAGCCACTCGCCGTGGAACCAGCGGGCCAGCAGGTGCATCGGCCGGCCGTCGCCGAAGCGGACCTCGAGCACCTGTCCGCCGCGGCCACGGGCAAAGCGGGTGAGTTTGCTCGACTCCACGCGAGCCAGGACAACCGCCTTCTCGCCCGGCGTCAATTCGGAGATGGGTTTGACGTTACGGCGATCCTCGTAGCGGAAGGGAAGGTAGAAAAGCAGGTCGGCGGCGGTGAGGAGACCCTTGGCCTCCAGGATTTGCGCTCGGGCGGGTCCAATGCCCTTGACGAACTGTAGCGGGGTGGTGGGGTCCAAGCCTTAGTGTAGGAGCAGCGGGCGGATGGGAGCGTCAGAGGATGCCCGGCACAACCGGTCGCCCCCTTACGGTCGCGGCTCAGTAGGCGGTTCAGCGAGCCGTCACAGGCTAGAAGGGGCCCGGCGATTTGCGAGACTGAAGAGTCCCCCGCGAACTCCGCGGCTCCGGTTTGCGTATCACTTGTTGTGAGTTTCACTGCCATTGCTGCCCCTCCCGCCGTCGAGATCGATGAAATCGTTCGGTCGGCCGTTGCCGAATGGCGGTCGCAACCGTCCGATTTCCCCGATCTTGGCAATCCCCTCAGCCGTCGTGAACAGAACTTCAAGGAACGCCGCGCCGATCGGTGCGTGGCGGCCATCGAGTCCGAGCTGAGATCCCGCAACCTGGCCACGCCCAAGCTGGCTATCGAGAGAATTACGGCTGAAATGGTCGAGTTCATTCCGGAGGCGCTGGATCTGGATGTTCCGGACGAGGGGCCTGGCGTCGAAAGCCTCCTGAAAGAGGGTCTGGCTGAGGTTGGATTCGATCTCGCCCGGCGCGCTCGCCGGCTTGACCCAACCGTCTCTATCGTCGACATTCTTCAGGCGGCGCGAAACGCGTGGGTTGCCTGTGGTGTGCAGGCGATGCTCGGAAAACAGATACGCCTGACGCCGGGCATCTTTGCTTACAGCATGCTCTACCCCTACAGCGATAACTTTTTGGATGACGGCTCGGTCTCCCGCGAAGCCAAGCTCACGTTCAGCGAGCGCTTTGAGAGCTGCCTGGAGGGCGAACAGGAATTGGCCGCGACTCGCCTGGAAGGTGTTGTTTGGGAACTGGTCGCCATGATTGAAGACGAGTTTCCCCGCGACGAATATCCCGGCGTATGGGCCTCCCTGCTTGCCATTCATCGCGCCCAAACGCGCAGTATCGACCAGATGCATCGCGAAGGGTTGCACTCGGGCGGCGCCCCCAACCGAGCGTCCAGAACGCTGGACCTCACGGTGACCAAGGGCGGCACCTCTGTTTTGGCGGACGCTTATCTCGCGGCCGGCCATCTGACTGCCTTCGAAGCGAAAGTGGCATTCGATTGGGGCGTGGTGTTGCAGTTGGGGGACGACCTGCAGGATTTCCACGGCGACCGCGCCAGGGGTTCGCGGACGCTCTTCACCGGCGCCGCCGCGTTTGGCGCCCTGGACGGCGTGACAAACAAGACCTTTCACTTTTCACGAAGCGTCATGCGGGAAGTAGCGGCGTTGCCGACGTGTCCCGCGGTCATGAAGTCGCTGCTTGAGCGAAGCTCGCGGCTCTTCCTGATTCGCAGCGTGGCGGGCGCCGCGCCGTTTTTCACCAAGCCTTATCTCGGCCGGCTGGAACAGTATTCGCCGTTCACGTTCCGCTTTCTGAAGAACCGTGAACGCCGCTGTTACCGCCGGCGGGCGCAATATGCAAGACTGTTCGAGGGCGCGGTGGGTGACTGAGAGCTTAGAAGTGTGAAATTCTGAGACAAACAGTCGCCCTCACACCTGCTGAGCCGCGGCCGCTCACCCCTTCTGAACTGCGCGCGTGGGCAAGCGGGTAAACGCGCAGTTCCTCGTTGCCGTCATAACCCCGGGCTGGCTCTTGAAATCCCAAGAAGGGTGACGCGGTTTTGCCTAAGCCTCTTTCTTTGCGATCTGGCGACTTTGCGTGATCATTCCGGGCCCAGGTTCCAAACAGGGCGCAGCATCTCGGCGCAATCCTCCAGCAAAACTTGATCCCAATCGGAGAACGCGTGCAGCTTCTCGCTCTCAACATCGATCGTGCCTACAACGGCGTTCCTCGGATCGTCGAAGATGGGCACGATGATTTCCGATCGCGTCGTCCCGAAGGCAGTCAGGTAAAGGGGATGGGCGGCGACATCACCGATGTTCACTGTCCTCCGTTGCCGGATCGCCTGTCCCGTGAGGCCCTTGTCGAGAGGAAACGCCGGGTAAGCCGGAGCGCCGGGGCCGCTGAAAACAAGATTCCGCACTTCTTGCGAGGCTCGATCCACTTCATAAAGCCCCACCCAACGATGGTTGCCGCTTTGGCGAAGGAAATCGGCAACCTGCTGAAGGATGCCGGTTCGTGGGGTGCCGTGTTTCAAGATCAGCCCTAATTCCGCGGCATGGCCAGTGCCGTCGAGCGCGCGTTGCATCAGAACGGTGTCGATCCACAGCCCGAATTTGCGCCCGACCGCTTCCAGCACGCCTACTTTACGAAACCCGAGTCTCTCGTGAAGCCGAATGGAACCGACATTGCCGGAGTCGCCAATGATAGCGATCATCTGGTGGAAACCTGCCGACTCGCTCAATTCGATCAGCCTGCTCAGCAGCGCGCGGCCCAAACCGCGAGCGCGAAAATCAGGATGTATGTAGACCGAGTCTTCAACCGTGAAGCGATAGGCGGGTCGCGCCCGGTAGGGCGCCGCGTAGGCAAATCCGGCGACCCGGCCATCGGCCTCGGCAACCAGATAGGGAAGACCCTGCGATAGGATCTCGGCCTGGCGGCGCTTCATCTCAACGCAGTCGGGCGGCTCGATTTCAAAAGTGGCAGTGCTGTGCCGGACGTAATGGGCGTAGATTTCTGTTACGGCGGGGAGATCCAGTTCAGTGGCGGTTCTGATGAGAGCCATGATTGGTACGCGCGGGGCCTGTGCCACCGAATAGATGTTCGCTCTAATGCACACTCGCCGCGACCACCCAGCCCAAACCGGCGGCAATGCCGGCCAGTACGATGGCGGCCGGGATGCTCTTCTCGTCGACAGCTTGCTTCCATAAGTTTCCCGGCAACGCCAGAATCAGGACCACGAGTCCGATCCCGTAAACCAGAATCCCGAGGGCCGCGAACGCCAGCGCGTTCACAAAAGTCGACACGGTCACTTCCCCTCCCGCAGTTGTTCAAGGACAGCATACCGCCGGGCCTGACACAAGCGTCTCCGCGTTTGCGATATCGATCGACGAAAGTTGGGCGAAAAGCGCAAAGAGTTGCCGGCTTTCATCGTGGTGTAACTTGCGTCCAATACCCTCACAAGGCATACCTCAACTACTTTGAGAACTCCGCGCCTGGGGGAAACGAATAGTGCACCTTTTTGGTGAATCGATCAGTCTTGTCTCGGCCGTCTTCTTGCTGCTGGCGTTGCTGTTGGCGTTAAGTTTCGAATTCGTGAATGGCTTCCACGATACAGCGAATGCGGTGGCCACGGTGATCTACACGCATTCCCTGCCGCCAAACGTCGCCGTTGTCCTGTCCGGCTGTTTGAACCTGGTGGGAGTCTTACTCTCAACCGGCGCGGTGGCGTATAGCATTGTGTCGCTGCTTCCCGTCGAACTGGTGTTGAACGTCGGTTCCGGTGCCGGCTTTGCGATGGTATTTGCGCTGCTTCTGGCCGCCATTATCTGGAACCTGGGGACGTGGTGGCTGGGCCTGCCGGCCTCCAGCACCCATACGCTGGTGGGGTCCATCATGGGGGTGGGCCTGGCGAATTCGCTCATCACGCCCGGACACGTATTCGGTGAAGGCGTCAACTGGGCAAAGGCGACGGAAGTCTTCCAGGGCCTGCTCTTCAGCCCGCTGATTGGGTTCTTTGCGGCCGGCGCCTTGCTGTTGCTCTTCAAACTCGTGATCCGCATTCCCGAGCTGTATCAGGCGCCGGACCCGGTGAAAGGCCCGCCGTTGTGGATTCGGATACTGCTGATCTGTACCTGCTCGGGCGTGAGCTTTTTCCACGGGTCCAATGACGGACAGAAGGGCATGGGGCTGATTGTACTGATCCTGGTGGGGATTATGCCCGCCGCGTTCGCATTAAACCCGGAAGCGAAGCCCGAGGACCTCCGCGCGATTGTCGAGCAGTCCAAGACGATCCAGCCGTTCCTGGATAAGAAAGCTCCTCTGATGCAGGTGTCCGGCCAGGATGCGATCGATGAACTATCGAACTACATGAAGCCCGCCGCCACCGCGCCAAGCGACCGGCTGTGGGACTCGCTGGCCGGAAAGAATAAGCAGATTACGGGAGAACTGGACGGCAAGAATTCTTTTCACGATTTGACCCCGGACCAGCGCCGCGATGTCCGCCGGGACCTGTATCTGGAGAGCGAAACCCTCAACAAACTGGTGAAGAAGAAGGAGATCGCCGACCCCGCGGGTGTCACCGCGGTCAAGGTGCTTACCAGTAAGTTCAACTCCCAAACGAAGTACATCCCCACCTGGGTAAAAGTAGCGGTGGCTCTCGCGCTGGGTCTTGGAACCATGATCGGCTGGAAGCGTATCGTGGTGACGGTGGGCGAAAAAATAGGTAAGGAGCACCTGACGTACGCGCAGGGAGCGTCCGCCGAACTAGTGGCCATGGGTTGCATCGGCCTCGGTGACTATTTCGGCGTTCCGGTGAGTACAACGCACGTTCTGTCATCCGGCGTTGCCGGCACCATGGCGGCGAACAAATCAGGTCTGCAAATGGGGACGTTGCGCAATCTGTTGATGGCCTGGGTTCTGACGCTGCCCGTATGCGTGCTGCTGGGCGCGGCATTGTTCGCCGGTTCCTTCTACATCCTGTTCCACCTTCTTGGCGTAAAGTAGCGTTCCATCTGGCCGTCGAGAACGCTTGCGATAATCGGGGCGTGGCGGGTCCTGTTATCGGCGTGCTGACGCTTGAGATCCATGTGGAGGAGTCGCACTCCCTTAAAGAGAAGCGCCACGTTGTGAAAAGTCTGAAGGATCGCCTGCGGGAGCGCTTCAATGTTGCCGTCGCCGAGATTGCCCATCTGGATTCGTGGCAGCATTCGGTGGTGGCGGCGGTGACGGTTTCAAACGACCGGGTTCGCGCCGAGCAGGTTCTTCAGCATGCGGAAAACGACGCGGCCAATGTGCTGGGCGGCGCGCTGGTGGCGAGCGGCGTCGAGTGGCTTTAGCAGCCCATGTCTAAACCGGCCATATCGGACTTAGTAAGCGATGCGCCTCGGAACCCGACGTTCCGGTCCCCTCTTCCGGTCTCCGGCCGCGACTAGGAAATGTTTTAATGGCGGAGCCGGGGATTTTCGGCGCGGCTGTCTGCAATCTTCCCCCGCGCTCTGAGCTCCGCGGCGAAGGCAGAACGCTTGGCAGAGACTAGAATGGGGGGTTGGCCACGAAGCGGAAAGTCGACTTTCTTTATTTTGACGCGGGCGGCGGGCACCGCAGCGCCGCCCTCGCGCTCCAGGGCGTCATTGCCACCCAGTATCCCGATTGGGAAGTAAGCCTGGTCAACGTCCAACATGTTCTCGATCCCATCGACGTCTTTCGCAAAGTCACCGGCATGCGCGCCGAAGAGATCTACAACAAGATGCTCGCCAAGGGCTGGACTCTGGAGTCCGAGTACCTGCTGCCGCTGATGCACGGCGTGATTCGCATCTATCACCGCTCACAAGTGAAGCTGTTCAAGAAGCTATGGTCAACGCGCAGCCCGGATCTGGTGGTCTCGCTCATTCCGAACCTGAACCGCGCCCTTCTTCAAAGCCTGCAGAGCGTCTTACCCCGCGTGCCCTACGTCACCATCATGACCGACCTGGCCGATTACCCGCCCCACTTCTGGATTGAGAAGCAACCGCAATATCTGATCTGCGGAACGCCGCGCGCTATCGAACAGGCGGCTGAGATTGGGATTCCAGATTGCAGAGTGTCCTCTGTTTCCGGCATGATCCTGCGCCCGGAGTTCTACCAGCAGCCGCCCGTGGACGTTCGCGCCGAACGGATCAAGCTGGGTCTCGATCCGGACACGCCCACCGCGCTCATCATGTTCGGCGGCGAAGGGTCTAACGCCATGAAGACCATCGCCAAGCGGCTCGGCAATACGCGCCAGGTGAAAGTGCAGATGATTCTCATCTGCGGCCACAACAAGAAGGTGCTCCGCCGCCTGGAAGAGCTTGAAACACGAAGCCGGAAATTCGTGGACGGTTTCACGCAACGCATCCCTTACTACATGCGGCTGGCCGACTTCTTCATCGGTAAGGCCGGCCCCGGCAGCATTAGCGAAGCCATCTGCATGGGCCTGCCAGTGATCGTGGAGCGCAACGCCTGGACCCTGCCGCAAGAAATGTACAACACGCATTGGGTGGAAGAACAGGGCGTAGGCAAAGCGGTACGCAACTTCCGCAACATCCAGCCCGTGGTCCGGCGATTGCTCGCCGGCGGTGACCTGGCTTCCATGAAGGCGGCTACCGCCAAAATTCAAAACCACGCCGTGTTTGAGATTCCCGCTATCTTGGAGCGGATCATGGAACTGGGGCCGCCGGCGTTAGCTCCCACGCGCAGAACGGTGAGCGTGACCAAGCGGATAACGTCAGCGCTCCGGCCTTCCGTGCTCTCTAAGGCGCGAAAAGGCGACACGCAATGAAGCATGTTGCGCCGACGCGAACCGAGCCGCGACCTTCCGAGCCGCGGCCGTCAGGGAGCGAGCGGTTAATTGGTCGCGTCATGCCAACCGGTCGCTCCCTGACGGTCGCGGCTCCGAAGCGTCAGCGGTCTACAGGCTCTCAAGTGTTGCCGTCAGCTCTCGCCGCGGTTTCTCTAGTGTGCGCAGCCATCGGCGCCGAGCCAAGGATTCAGATCACGCCTGATCAGCAGGCCGCCCTGGCATCTATCTCCACTACGTCGCTCAAATCGAACCTCTCGTTCCTCGCCTCCGACGAGCTAAAGGGCCGCTACACGCCGTCGCCCGAGCTCGACATCGCCGCACGCTTCATTGCCTCGCAGTTTCTGCGCGCTGGGCTCGAACCCGCCGGCAACGATGGCTACTTCCAGGTGGTCGACATGATCCGGAGAACCAACGGCGCCGCCGGCGCCCTGACCGCGCGCAACGGCGACCATGAGTTCACGATCCCGGCAACCAGCGTTTCGGTGCAGCGTTCGGTGGCCGTCGTGCACTTGGTAAACGCACCCGTGGTCTTCGTTCCGGCTCAGAATCCCGAGGCTCTCAAGACTCTGAACGTCGCCGGCAAGGTGGTGATCTCGCCGCGCCCTGATTTCGCAAGCGTCAAGGATGCCGACAGAGCGAGTCTCTTCCTGCAATCGCAGGCCTTTTCGACGGCGCTTGACGCACAGAAGCCGGCTGCGATCATCGTGGTGGGTCGCGCCCCGCGCCGGCGCGTCCTGCTCTTTGCCGACGAGGCTACCGAGATGGCGAAGTCAGGGGCGGCCTCCAGCGTCTGGATCGCAGGCGACGAAACACAACAATGGCTGAAAGCCCTCAAGGAGTCTCCCGCGGCCTTCACTGTCTCGCTCGATATTTCGGCTCCTCAAGATGAGAAGCTGCAGTTGCGCAACGTAGTCGGGATTCTGCGAGGTAGCGATCCCAAACTTAAAGAAACCGCGGTGATGGTAAGCGCGCATTACGATCACATTGGCACCGTCGAAACGGCCGCCGGCTCTGGCAGTCCCAAGGGTACGGATAAGGACAAAATTTACAACGGCGCCAACGACGATGGCAGCGGCACGGTGTCGGTGATTGAGATCGGCGCGGCACTCGCCAGGCTTAAAATGCGCCCCAAGCGCAGCATCCTGTTTGTCACCTTCTTCGGTGAGGAAGTGGGCGGCTATGGCTCCCGCTACTTCGGCGAGCATCCGCCCATTCCGGTGTCGAACATTGTCGGCGACGTGAACCTGGAGCAGGTGGGCCGTACCGATTCCTCGAAGGGCCCCGAGATCGCGAACGCCAGTCTCACAGGCTACGACTACTCAGACCTCACGAAGTATATGGAGCGCGCCGGCGCCGCCACAGGAGTCAAGGTCTATCTGGATCCCGAGGCGAGTGATCCGTTCTTCATGAGAAGCGACAACGCCACGCTTGCCGGCCGGGGCGTACCCGCGCATAGCCTGACCACGGCCTTCGTCTATCCCGATTACCACGGTGTCGGCGACGAATGGCAGAAAATCGATTACGACAACATGGCCAAAATCGACCGCATGGTAGCGCTGGGACTGATCGCGATGGCGAACAGCGCGAAGCCGCCGCAATGGGACGCGAACAACCCAAAAGCGAAGGTTTACCTCGAAGCGCAGAAGGCCGAAGCCGCCAAAGCCCAAAAGTAAGTGGCGGTTTGTGCGCGGTATGACGGTGGTCACCTCACCACAACCTCGTGTTCGCGTTTGAGCTTTTCGCTCAAGTCGCCAATCGCGCAGAACGGCGCAGCAATTGCGCCCCAGGCTACGGTTCCGGGAATCACCACCAGCCCTACGGGCGCCAACGGAGACAGCAACTGCTGAAACCCTTCGTGGAACGCCTGCCGCATGCCCTTCCCAAGAGACTGCAGATGGTTACCATGAGAAGGCTGCATGTGAATCTTCGCGAGCGCCGCCCGCGCAATTCTCACCGTCTTGTAGTCCTTGGTAGTGACCACAAGCTCGTTCACCTGGACGGCCAGGCAATGCCCCTCCACAACGTCGCCCTGCGTGGTGGTTACCACCAGACGATAGTCTTTCGCATAATGGCAAAGGGTTTCCCATTTCACTTCCACGGGCTTTGGCGCGGGCGTATCTGCCCAAAGAGGCAGGCTGCCGGCGGCAAAAGCAATGAATGTAAGAGATTGAAGGACGGTAGTTGGTTGCTTCATGAAAGAAGCTTAAGGCGCTTTCAAGATCGATTGGATTGCGTTTGTGGCACTTCGCAAAGTGTCACAGTCTCAGCTTCCGCAGAGGTGTTTCAGTTCCTCAATCGATGAGTCGGCAATCACTCGAAAGACCCGCGCCGGGCAACCGGCGGGCAGCCGTTTCGCCATTGCCACATCCGTCACCACAATCGCACTCATCCGGAGCCGGTCATGCCAGCCGTCTACGGCGGGATCGATCTCGCAGAGAGATTCCGGATCCAACCCGACGGCAATCAGCATCATCCGCGCTCCCTCTCGAATCTCGGCCGACCGCGAGACCACGGAGAGCAGGGCACTCGCATCCGGCTTTGGCTGGCCGCGGAGAGATTCCATCACAGACCGCAAGCGCAACGGGACGCACGTGACGTCCGCCGGCAAAGCGCGCCGCACCGCCTCAGCACGTGTCGTCAGAGCGGTAACCAATGACCGCGCGAGGTCCGTCCTGCCGGTTAGGGAGTCCGAGTTCGAAACCTCGACGCCAATCGTGATCGAGTCCCTTATCTCCGCCTCGAGAATCTCGCGCATCCCCGGGTCGTGATCCACCACGATGATCCGCTCATAGGTCCGCGGCCGCACCAGGTGCTCCAATCGCCGCAACACTTCTTCCGGTTCGTGCCCTTGCCGCCGGGCGGTTCCAAGCAGTGACTTCAGTAGGGAATCAAGCGCAGCGTCGCCCACTGCGGCGGCGCGTATCGGACGGACGTAAAGGCCGCTGCCGCGCCGCGATTCCAGCCAGCCCCGCGCCATCAAATCCCTATATGCGGCGCTGACCGTGTTTGCGTGAATACGGTGACGCCGTGCCAACGCCCGCACGCTGGGCAGTTTCTGGCCCTCCGGCAAATCATCGCTCAAGATGCCCAGCATCACTTGCCGGACAATCTGCTCCCGCACCGGCAGTTCGCTGTTCTTAGTGATCCAGAACCGCATGTTTTGCTGACTTATGTTACTGGACCGGCCACCTCTGTCAGTCGCGCCTCTACTCCTGCCCGCTCGTACGCGACGCGGTCTGGGGCGTCTTGCGCTACATCGAACTGAAACCGGTCCGTGCGGGTTTTGTTGAACGGGCCGGGCAGAGTGGCTGGTCATCGGCTCCCTTTCACTCCGTCTGGCCGGCCCGCCCCCGTTCCTGGACCTGCATTGGATGAACCGCGCGCGTCTGCCAGGCAAGTCGATCGGCAACTCAATCCTCGCCCGGCTGGCCGATCCCGTTCCCAAACCTTGCGGGCCAGGAGACGGAGAGCTAGCCTGCGGTGGTATGGCATAGGATTCAATGTGCGACCGTACCAATTCTTCATTGCTTTCAGAACGAGCGCGGAGGAACTAGGTGGGCGAGAGGTCCGATGATTGGGGTTGGTCCAAAGTGTGGGAACTTGACCCTAATGATGGGCCGCAACTTGCCCCCTCCCTGTGTGGATGACAAGACGCTAAAATGAGATATGGCAGCCCCTCATCGACCAGCAACAAAACCGGAAATCGCCGAACGCGATAGGCGCATTATCGAAAAGCGGCTTGCCACCTGATTGGCGAAAGTCCGCTCAAGCCCGGGTGGCACGGCCCGCCGAGTTCGTTCTGCAATGCTCTACCAGCTTTTCTCGCGGCTCTCGCTCAACCAGTGCGGCGCAGCCGCGCGACCCCACCAGGCCGCGCAAGCGGCCGTCCCCACGCCCACATGAGTTCGTTCTGCAAATCACCTGAACCGGTATCCCGGCTTCAACTGGCAACGGTAAAGCGCGCCTTGCTGGGCGTCCACTTTCAGGCTGCACACGGCCCACGACAAAGTAAGTTGCGGTCCAAGGGGGAACACAATGGGGGAGCCATCGAACTCGGCTTCAATGCTGGCGCCTTGCGCCGCTAACGGCAGACTGAAGTTCATGGTCTGGCCGAACGTCACCGGATAGGATTGGCGCACCGTGTCATTCACTCTCGTTTGGAAAACATCAGCCTGGGCCAGGAATATTACGGTGTCGGACCAGTTCTCCGCCGTCAGCTTGACAATCTGCCCGTTGGGAGACACCTGATTGGGTTCGAGCTTCGAAAACGGGCAGGGCCCCGCGATGCAGGAAACGCGCACCTCACGAAGCTCGTTACCGTCGCCGGCGTCAAGCGAAACGCCTCCCATGGATGCCTTCCATTTACCGTCGGAAGAGCAGGGTGGCCGGTGATTACACGGAACGTTGCCGGTGTTTGCCACTTCGAATGTTTTGGAGATGCTGCCCACGTTCAGCGTGGCGGAAACTTTCACCGTGTAGCGGACCCTGATATCGGAAATCACCGTCTCGCGCCGGTTTAAATCCTGGGGAACATCACTGGCGGCAGGCGTCATCCGAATCACTAAAACCTCGTTATTAGGAGGCTTTTCGATCTCCACCGGAAGGAAGTTCGGGTGCATCACCTTGAGGCTGACTGACTGCCCAGCCACCAGTGACGGGTAAAACGTGAGCCGGAAGAAGCCCTGCGAGTCGGACTTTGCCTCTCCTGTCGCGAAACCGCTGACCGCGGTAATCTCAGCGCCCGCAATCGGGGTCTGCTTGCGAAGGTCGGCACTGTTGGCGATCACCGCGCCCGTGATGGGCGTGGTTTGAAAGCGCCTCGGCAAGAACATCACAAGGGCCGCAATTGCCAGGGTGGCCAGAACTCCAATCGCGGTCCAAACTTCCCTCTTTTGGGGCGCTCGCATCATTCAGACTCGATCAATCTTACGATGCCTGTTGGCACAGAAGCCGTGCTACAAGTCGATACGCGGAGCCGTCTACAAGTAGTGGACGTAGAACCAAAACAGATCATTCACCCGACGCGCCGCGAGGTGACCTTGGCGATGGTTGGAGGAACAAGCGCTTCCCTCATCGCGGCCACCAGCCCCGCGCGAACCGTGGTGCGGCCCGCTCTTCCAAAAGACGACGATGACTTTCTGGAGACCCTGGAGAAGGCCAACTTCCTGTACTTTCTAGAGCAAGCCGACCCCGAAACCGGCTTGGTGAAGGACCGCTGCACTGTGCGCGCCGCCGACACCAGCATTGTCGGCAGCACGGCCGCAACCGGCTTTGGCCTCACCGCGCTGTGCATCGGACACCAGCGCGGTTATATCGACACCGAGACCGCGCGTAATCGCATTCTGCAAACTCTTCAGTTTCTATGGGAGAAGATGCCCAATCACCGCGGGTTTTTCTATCACTTCGCAAACATCAAAACTGGCGAACGGGTCTGGGATTCCGAGGTCTCATCCATCGACACGTCGATACTGCTCTGTGGCATCCTGACGTGCGCACAATGCTTTCCCAACTCTGAGATCTTTCGCATCGCCAGCCGGTTATTCGACCGCGTGGAATGGACCTGGCTTTCCGGGGACACGCCGTTATTGCCGCACAGTTGGTCGCCTGAGAGCGGCTTTTCGCCCTATCGCTGGGACTACTACAGCGAGCTGATGATGATGTATCTGCTGGGGATGGGATCGTCATCGCACCCGCTCTCGCCGGCAGTATGGAACGCCTGGAAGCGCCTAACCTTTGAGTATGACGGCCTGCGATACGTCGGTTCCTACTCGCCACTCTTCGTTCATCAATACTCACATGCCTGGTTCGACTTTCGCGGCAAGAAAGATAAGTACGCCGACTATTTTAAGAGCTCCATCATTGCCACCGAGGCCCACCGGCGCTTCTGCATGGAACTGCACGGCCAGTTTCCCGATTATGCCGACGACCTATGGGGCATTACAGCTTCGGATTCAAAAAGCGGGTATGTCGTCTGGGGTGGGCCCCCGGCCATGGGCCCGATTGATGGCACGGTTGTGCCCAGTGCGCCGGCCGGTTCTTTGGTTTTTCTTCCGTGGACAACCCTGCGAGTCCTCAAGAACATTAAGAAGCGGTTTGGCGAGCGCGTGTGGAGCCGATACGGCTTTGTGAATGCCTTTAATCCTCTTACTAATTGGTACGACACGGATGTAATTGGTATTGATACAGGAATCACTATGCTGATGGCGGAGAACCTGCGAACGGGCTTCGTTTGGGAGACATTCATGAAAAGCCCCGAAGCCAACCGTGGGCTTGAGCGCGCCGGCTTCAAGTCTTATCCCTGTTCTTATGATGCGTTGCAGTTGATCTGAGGCGCGTCAGGCGGGCTGCGGAAGCAGATCGCGTTCGGGCATCGTGACGGGAACGTCCGGTACACGCTCATGCAGGAGCAGTTCTGTCGCCAGCACCTGGGGCTCAGCATGGAAATACTTTTGAAAGGGGTTGCCGAACTGAAGGTTGGCGATGGCCAGCAGACTCATACCCTGGTGGTGAGCCATCCAGATGCGAACCACTTCGCCACCGGCGCGTGAGTAATCAATGGACTCATAAAACCCGTAGCGGCCGGTCCATCCATACTCTTCCATTTGGCGCATGTTCTTGACGGCCGCGGCGGGATCCGCCATCGTCGCGAGGAACGAGGAGTAAGGCGAAATGACAAGCGCCTCCTTGTCCAATGTCTTCACCGCCAGATCCGGTATGCCGAACGGGGAGTAACAATGGTCCGCACCGGGCTCACCGAGACAGGCCGATTCGGAGATCCCCCAGGGGACCCCCTTGCGGTGAGCGTATTCACGCTGGGCACGGACCACCGCTTTCATGCTCTGGTCGGCGATGGTGTCCGGATAGTGCTTCATCCAGAGCGCCGGCATCAGATATTCGAACATGGTTCCGGTCCAAGACAGCAGAATGCGCTCGCCGCGGAACAGCGTAAAGGCGCGGCCCAGACGGAACCATGACTCCTGAGGGATATCGCCCTTTGCGATGGCGACAAAGCACGCCATGCGCGCTTCGGAGGCAAGCAGATCGTAACACGCCGGTTCCAGGCGTCCGGCGGGAACATCGTAACCTACCGAGAGCGCTCTCTTGCGCGGCTGGTAAAGGAAGCTGAAGTCCATCTCATTGACCAGCCGATCGCATATGTCGGCGATCTCTCTGAGTTGCGCCGCGAGTTCCTTCGTGACGCCACGCTTGACGCCGGGTTCGGCGGCGAACGCCAAGGCGGCTTGCTTGAGTGTCCACAGACAGCCGGCCAAATTGCCACTGTCGACGCTCGAGATGAAATAAGGGGGTATCTCTTTCAGGGACGAGAGGTCGTACCAATTGAACAGATGGCCGCGATATTTAGGCAGCTCTAATACGCGGTCCAGCGTCTGCCGTGTTTCAAAGACTAACTCGCTTAGTGGCGCGAGGCCCATATGCACCGCTGCGATTCGCGCATTCAGTAGCATGCCGACATTGGTGGGTGAGAGGCGAAGCTCCGGCGAGCCGCCTTCGCGGACGTGATCGGGAATCAACCAGTTAGTTGAGGCCGAACTCCAGTCGTGAAAGAAGCGCCAAATCCGGCCGGCCGATTCCTGAAGCAGCCGCGCGTCTTCCTCCGCAAGTTTGCTATGCCCCGTGCGCGGCGGCTTGTTGAGCCAGGAAGCCAAAGGACGTGAGATCACCCATAGAAACAGGACCGGCGTGGCCGCCGGAAGCGCTGCCGGGCGAAATAACGCGAGGGCGATCCCGATAGCCGCCGCAATCCAGGGAGTCCACTCGATATAAACGTCCACTCGGGCTTTGGGCCGGCCCGCTGTCTCGGCCTCTGCCGCGGTTTCCCACTCCAGCAGATTCCGCCGGGTAATGAGCAGCCGCCGAATGGACCGGCTGACGGCGTCGATGGATAACAAGGCCTGATGCAAGAGAAAGGTTAAGCTGAAACCGGCCATGGCAATCCCATCCAGAAATGCCTTGGCCGTGCTCCGCACCCAAGCGGGTAGATAACGGGCGCGAAGGGGAACGCGCAGCAGAGCAAAGAGCAGGCCGGAAACCGCCGGGATGAAGAGGATGCCCACCGCGGCGAGAGTCCAAGAGACGGCGAATCCAGGGAAGAGGAACCAGCTCCCCAGGAAAAGCAGCACCATGCCTGGCTCAAGCAGACTGCGGCGCAGGTTATCCAAAATTTTCCATTGCGAGATTAGAGAGATGGGATTCCAGATCATGCGTCCCTGGCGGTCGGGAACGCGAGAGAGGGTCCAGCGCATGATCTGCCAATCGCCGCGCACCCAGCGATGCTTACGGCGGCTGAAGGCGCTGAAGTGCGAGGGATAATCGTCGATCAACTCGATGTCGCTCACCAGCGCCGCTCTTGCGTAGGCGCCTTCGATGAGATCGTGACTTAGCAGAGCGTTCTCCGGGAAGCGGTCTTCCAGCGCCTCGCGCAAAGCGTCCACTTCATAAATGCCTTTGCCTGTGTATATGCCCTCGCCGAACAAGTCCTGATAGACGTTGGACACGGCGCGGGTGTAGATATCGAAGCCGGTCTGGCCTGAACAAAGGGCGGCGAGCCGGCTCCGTGCCGCCGATTGAATGCTGATGCCGATGCGCGGCTGGAGGATGCCGTAGCCCTCAACGACCATGCGACTTGTGGGTTCCACGACAGCTTGATTCAGCGGATGCGCGGCGGCGCCGACCAGCCGCGCAGCCGAATCGCGCGGTAACTGTGTGTCCGAATCGAGAGTGATCACATACCGCACTCGTGGCAGCACTGAAGCATCGCCGATCTTGACCGGGAATGCATCATACTCTCCGCGGAGGAACTGATTTAGATCCAGCAGTTTTCCGCGCTTGCGCTCCCAGCCCATCCAGCGGCCTTCGGATTCGTTGTAAGCGCGATGACGATGGAGTAAGAAGAACGGAGAACGCCCGTCAAGCCGATAGCGGTTATTCAGTCCGTCAATTAGTTGCCGGCAAAGGTCGAGCACCGGGTCGGTTTGTTCAACGGGACGGTCTGCATCGGGCCAGTCAGTAATCAGCGCGAAATACAAATTCGAGTCGCGGTTGGCGAGAAAGCGGATCTCGAGATCCAGAACCAGATCGCGCACCTGCGCTTCGTTGAGCACCAGTGTTGGAATCGCCACGAGTGTGAGGCAATGGTCCGGTATGCCGTCCGAGAAATCGAGCTTAGGCAGGACGCGCGCGGGCACCAGGTAGGCGGTTAGATTGTTGATGAAGTCCACCGCCGCTTGGGTAGCAGGCAACAGCAGCAGAAGCAGCCCTGTGAGTACGGCGGCTAAAGGACTAACTTTGTTCAAAATTGCGAAAACGATGAGTAACGTCAGCAATTCCACGGGTATCAAATAGCAGGCGGTGGGATGACGGAGCGCCAGCCTGGCGAGCCAGGTCTTGATTGGAGGGCGATACTGCACGGCCTTTTCGAGAGTCGGCAAGCCTTTGTCCACCAGGTAGAAGCCAACATGGATGCGGCGCATCGCAGCCCGCGAACCATCGGAAACCATGGCTGCCTGTTCGGCGAGCCCGATAGCGGCGGCGGCAATCTGGTGCTCAGCCAGAGCGCTATTTTTCGCTAGGCCACCGATAACCGTGCGATAGTGTTCGCGGCTCTCAAAGTCCATTCGCGCGAAGCTCGCAGCGGGATCGCCGGCCAGTATTCGGTTGGTTAGGCTGGCTGCCTCGAAAACATCTTTCCAACTCGTCTCTCCAATCAATCGAAGGCTTGCGATGACGTCCGGCCAGTGTGAAGGCGCGGAAACCATTATGCGGTCAATCAACTCGAGCTGGAGCGCGGGTCTCAACGCCCAAATCTCCCCCATCTCAAGGATCGAAAGCTGTTGAAATCCTTCGAGGAAAGCGAGAAGGCCACCGTCACAGTAGCCGTTGCTGTTTTGCTGAAGGTACTCACGAGCGATCAAGCTGGTGCGCAGCGTTTGCTTACCGGACTTGTCAGTGGCGACGGGCAGAGACGGATCGAGGACGAATTCCCGGGTCTGCTGTTCTGACGAGTACACAAGGCGTACGTTGTCAAGAAGCGCCTTGACATGCGTCCGCTGCGGGTCAGCCGGACCGGCTGCAGCCGCTTTTGCAATGGCCGCACGCAACGCTTCACGCCGTGACTTAACGGAGGGCGGGCGGCTGGTGCGCTGGCCGGCGGCGGCTACGGAGCCGATGGATTCCGCCAGGCGAGAACCCGCCTCGCGAGAGTGAGCAAAGTCGCCCGTCGGCTCAGCTTGCAGGTGGACGGTGGAGCGCGTTGAATCGTTTGTCATCGGTAACTCGCGGCTTGCAGTTCGAACATACCGGCGTATCGCGCCCCCAGGGCGATGAGTTGCTGATGGCTGCCCTGCTCCACGATCCGGCCGTTTTCGAGGACTATAATCTGGTCGGCCATCCGCACAGTGGAGAACCGGTGAGAGATCAGCAGCGCCATTTTGCCCTGAGTCAGTTCGGCGAAACGTTGAAAGACTTCAGACTCGGAGCGCGCGTCCAGCGACGCGGTCGGCTCATCGAGAATCAGTAGCTGAGCGTCGCGGAGGTAGGCGCGGGCCAGCGCAAACCTCTGCCATTCTCCCCCCGATAGATCAACCCCGCCGCTGAAGCGGCGCCCCAGAAGCTGGTCGTATCCTTGGGGCAGGTTGGCGATCACTTCGTCCGCCAGACTCTTGTGAGCCGCTTCGCGAATGGCATCGTCCTGAGCGGCGCCGTCCGGGGAGACTTGAATGCGCGCCACAGCGATATTCTGCCGGGCGCTCATTTCATAGCGCATGAAATCCTGGAAGATGACGCCGATCTCGCCATGTAAATCCTCAACGCTGTACTCACGAAGGTCGATGCCGTCCAGGAGGATACGCCCCTCCGTGGGGTCGTATAACCGCGTGAGTAATTTAACGATGGTAGTTTTTCCCTGACCGTTCTCCCCGATGAGGGCGATCCGCTCGTCTCTATCGATCCGGAGGTTGAGCCGGTCCAGGACTCGCCTTTCGGAACCGGGATAAGCAAAGCTGACATTCTCGAAGACAAAGCCCTGGCGAATGGGGCGAGGAGCGGGCAAAGCATCTTTCTTCGAGCAGACCTTGGGAGTTACCTGGAAGAAATTGACAAGATCGGTGAGGAAGAGCGATTGGTCGGCGATGCTTGAGAAAGTCGAGAATATGTTTTGGATGTTGAGACTCGCGCCGGCAATAGCGCCGGTGAGAAGCTGCAACGTGCCCCAGGTTAGCTCGCCGTTGACGGTCCTGTAGATAACGTACGCGTAGGCGCCGTAATAGGCGAAGGTACTCAACAGTGAGAGTGGCGTTCCAAAAAGGAAGCGGCGCCGGGCGATGCTCACGTTTTCGCCAAAGATCTGATTCGATAGCCGCGTGAACTCGCCCACCAGGAAGCCGCTCAATGCGAATAGCTTTAGTTCTTTGGCCGACTCTTTGCTCGAGCCAAGGACGCGAAGGTAGTCGAGCTGCCGCCTGACGGGGGTTTGGCGAACATCCTTGGCGTAACCGAGAAAGGCGAAATGTGTTTCACCGAGGAAGGCCGGCACCACCGCCAAGACCAGTAGCAGCAACAGCCACGGCGAAAACCAGAAGATGGCCGCTGAGAGACTCAGGGCAGCCAGAGCCTGTTGAAGCACCTGGCCCAACGCCTGGATCATCCCAATGCGGTCAGTGGCCTGTACCCGGGCGCGCTCCAGCTTGTCGTTGAAAGCCGAATCCTCGTAAGAAGACAGGTCAAGCCGTGAAGCATGCTCCATCACCAGAATGCTGACGTGGCGAGAGAAGCGGTCGGAGAGCAGGGAATCGAAGTAGCCAATGGCCCGGCCGAGGATGGCGCCGAAGGAGGCCAGCGCGAACTCGGCGCCGACGAACCACCAAAAGGCCGCCGGCAACGGATGGCCTTGGAAGTGGGCTTGTATCGCGTCCAGTATCCTCTTCGATACCCCAAGAACTGCCACTGGAAGCAGTGCGACGAGGAGGCGAGAAGCCAAGCCGCCGGATACCACGGCGGGTCCCGAGTCCCAGACGATCCGCACCAACTGGGGAACGTTCTTAAGAGCCTGCAGGCGGACCCACCAGCTCTCCCAAAATGTTTGGGGAGTCTCAGCCATATGTCTTCGGTGACAGCGCAGATCTTGAAGACTGATTTATGCGCTGCGTACAGCACCTGAGATGCCATTCATCGCAAGTACTTGAAAACATGCGGCGGCGCGATCTTACGGTGGGCATTTCTTACTTGGTTGGAGAAACTTGCTGGTGACTTCATGGCGCAGTAACGCCGCTCCGCTTGCGCCACGGGCGATCTGCGAACGGAGGGAGCAGCACTGCGGTCGCTCCCTGACCGTCGCGGCTCAGTAGGCGTGGGTGCGTCTGTTTGTCCCCAGGATTTTTCACACTTTCTGACCCTGACGTTACTGACGGTCGCGGCTCGGAAGAGTTGGCGATTAAGTCAGGCGATGCCAATGGGGGCCCATTGCCAATCGGCCCCCGCAAACGGTTTCAAGGCGCCTTCTTGATTAGGAGGTCTTCGCCCAGCGGCACGGTGACCAGTGCCTCGACGATCCTCTCCGACGCATGGCCGTCGCCGTAGGGGTTCGACATGCCATGGATCGATTGCCGGAAGCCGGGGGTTAAGGCGGTGGCGATGGACTCCTGAATCGAAGCGGCGTCGGAGGCGGTGAGCACATTCGCGCCGCGCTCGCGGCCCCGCTGCCGGATGCCCACATCCACCACAGGCAGAGCGAAGGACGCCGCTTCCATGATTCCACTGCTGGAGTTGCCGACCAGGAGATCGACACAGCCGAGCAGGCTCCAATAAAGGATGGGATCGAGATTCACGAAGACGCGTCCGCTTCCGCGCTCTTCGATGAAGGTGGAGGCGCGGTGGATCAGTTGCCTGCTGCCCGCGTCGGCGTTCGGATAACAGAACAGCAATTGGAAGGGCAGGGACGCAAGGGCGGAGAAGAGGGCGTCGGCTTCACGCGCCGGGTTGTGGGCGAGGGTCGGCGGGTGGTACGCGATCAGGAGGGTGGGCGGTTCGAGCTGCAGATGGAGGCGCGCCTCTAACTGGGCGCGGCTCAGCAAAGGGCTGCGGCGCAAATGATCAAGCGACGGGGCGCCGGCACAATGCACACGCCAGCTCTCCTCCCCCATCGCGATGACGCGGGCCTGAGCCAAAGGGGTTGACGTGAAATGCAGGTGACTCAACTTGGTGAGGGCATTGCGAATGGCGTTGTCAATGGCGCCTTCGCTGATTTCTCCGCCCTCAATGTGGGCCATCGGAATGCGCAAGGCGGTGGCGACGGCCGCGGGCGCGAGCATCTCAAACCGGTCGGCCGTCAAGAGGAGTAAATCCGGGCGCATCTGACCGAGGCAGTCGGCGAGGCTGAGCGCCGCTAGCCCGATGGTCTTGGCCATGCCGACGTCGCTATCGGAACTCAGCAGACATTCGATTTTCGCGTCGATGGCGAATCCGGCGTTCTCAATTTCGCGGAAAGTGAAACCAAACTCGGGCGATAGATGCGGTCCCAGGACGATGAGTTTCAGGTCGACGGCGGGGTGCGATGCCAGTTCGCGAAGCGGCCAGTACAAGTGGCTGTAGTCGGCGCGAGAGGAAGTGATGACGGCGATCCGGCGTTTCACTGGTTGCCAGCGGGTGTTCGCCGAAGCGCATGTTCGCCGAACACATTCATTGAAGCACGGATATTGAAGCCCAGGTATTGAAACACCGGCCTTGGTTTGTGTTTTCGCCTTGCGGGGAATGATCTCCGAAGGGCCGTGTTTCCTGGTGCTACGCTTGAATTTTCATGCAACTGGACAAGGTGTACGAACCTCAGCGTTTTGAGGCCCATTGGGCGCAGTGGTGGATTGAGTCAGCGCTGTATCAGGCCCGGATAGAGCCCGAGAAGCCTGTGTTTTCGATTGTGATCCCGCCGCCGAACGTCACGGGGCAGCTCCACATCGGGCACATGCTTGAACATACGGTGATCGATGTCGCGGTGCGGTGGCATCGCATGCTCGGCCACAGCACGTTGTGGCTTACGGGCATGGACCATGCCGGCATCGCGACCCAGATGGCAGTGGAGAAACACCTCACCGCTGAAGGCATTCACCGGCGGCAGTTGGGACGCGAGGAATTCGAACGCCGGGTGTGGCAGTGGAAAGAGCAATACGGCGGACGGATTAAATACCAGATTCAGCGCGAGGGCGCAAGCGTGGATTGGTCGCGTGAGCGCTTCACCATGGACGAAGGGCTGTCGCGAGCGGTGCGAGAAGTCTTCGTTCGCCTGTGGGACGCGGGCCTCATCTATCGCGGTGACTACATGGTGAACTGGTGCCCGAAGTGCGGTACGGCCATCTCTGACGTGGAGACGATTCATGAAGCGGTGGAGGGCCATCTCTGGCACATTCGATACCGAGTGGTTAACTCCGATGAAAGCCTGGTAGTGGCGACAACGCGGCCGGAGACGATGCTGGGCGATACGGCGGTGGCGGTGAATCCGGATGACGAGCGGTACCGGCATCTGATTGGCAAGCATGTGGTGTTGCCAATCATGAATCGAGAGATTCCGATTATTGCCGACGCCATGGTGGACCCGAAGTTCGGCACGGGCGTGGTGAAGATCACTCCGGCGCACGATCCGAACGACTTTGAAGCGGGCAAACGGCATCATCTGGCGTCAATCAAGGTGATTGGCGAGGATGCCCGGATGACCGCCGCAGCGGGCGTTTATGCGGGTTTGGAGCGTTTCGAAGCGAGGAGACGCATTGTGGCGGCGCTGGAGGAATCGGGCGAATTGGTGAAGACCGAAGCGTACACCGTCAACCTCAGCAAGTGCCAGCGAAGCAACACGATTATTGAGCCGCTGGTTTCGACGCAGTGGTTTGTGCGCATGAAACCGCTGGCGGACAAGGCGATTGAAGCTGTGGAGAAGGGCCAGATCCGCTTCGTGCCGGATGACCGCGAGGTGGTCTTTTTCCAGTGGATGCGCAACATTCGCGATTGGTGCATATCGCGCCAGTTGTGGTGGGGGCATCGCATCCCAGCTTGGTACTGCCGGGTTTGCGGAACCATGACCGTGGCGCGTACGACGCCGGCGGTGTGCTCAAAGTGCGAGTCCACAGAGATTGAGCAGGACCCGGATGTGCTGGACACCTGGTTCAGCTCCGGGTTGTGGCCGTTTTCCACGCTGGGCTGGCCGGAGCAGACGGAGGATTTGAACACGTTCTACCCCACGTCATTGCTGATCACGGGTTTCGACATCCTCTTCTTCTGGGTAGCGCGAATGATGATGCTTGGTATCTGGTGCACCGGCGAAGTGCCCTTTCGGGAAGTGCATCTGCATGGTTTGGTGCGCGATGCCGAGCGGCAAAAGATGTCGAAGACCAAGGGCAACGTGGTGGACCCGCTGGATCTGATGGAGAAGTACGGGACGGATGCCTGCCGGATCGGCCTGCTGGTGTCGGCTGCCCCAGGCGCGGACGTCGCGTTGAAGGAGGACCGGCTAGCGGCGGCGCGCAGCTTTGCGAACAAGCTGTGGAACGCGTCCCGGCTGCTGTTCATGAACATGGAGCGAAGCGGCGTTACGTTCCCGTTGGAACTGGCGGACAGCGCGAATACGGCGCTTCCCATTGACGCTGCAAGAACCGAGGATGCGTGGATCTTCGACCGGTTCAACGATTGCTGCGCCACGGTGAATCGGGCATTGGCGACGCACCGTTACCACGAGGCCGCGCAGACACTGTGGGACTTCCTGTGGCATGAGTTCTGCGATTGGTATCTGGAGGTGAAGAAGCTGCGGTTCGCGGAGGGCTCAGGGCTGACCGCGGATTGGCGCGCGGCGCTGACTATCTTTGAGCGCTCACTGCGGCTGCTGCATCCGTTCATGCCGTTTCTGACGGAAGAGCTTTGGCAGCGTCTGGTTCACGGGGCAAGCGAAGGAACGGCGGCGGGTTCGATGGCAGGGCTACCGGTGTCAGTCTCGCTGGCGGCGTTTCCGCAACCGTACTCGCTGCCTGCGAATGACACGGCACGGCGCAGCTTCACGTTGTTGCAGGAGGCGATCACGGCAGCTCGGGAGCTGCGCGCCGATCATAAGTTAGATACGAAAGCCTCTTTTCCGGCCGATCTTTACTTACATGAGGGCGGATTCGGCGGCGACGAGCTCTCGATTATTTCGACCATTGCACGGCTTGAACTGCGCCAGCACGTGGGGGTGAAACCGATGGCCGGCGGACTGGTGCGGTCGACGCCGGACTTCGATCTGCGTGTGGACGCCCAGGCGCCTGAGGCGGTCAACGGGGCGGGAATAGGGGACTCGCGAGCGCGGATTGAGAAGGAGAAGGCCTCCATAGAGAAGATCATCGTGAATTCGACGCGGCAGCTCAGCGATGAAACGTTCCTGAGTAAGGCTCCGGCGAAGGTGGTTGACACACTAAAGAACAAGCTGGCCGACTATGAGTTACAACTGAAAAAACTGCGCGACCAGTTAGAGGGCTTGTCATAACAGGTGCCGCTGGATGTAATGCAACTGGAAGCGGGGCTGCCCGGCCGCGAGATTTATTATTTCCCTTCGCTGGGCAGCACCATGACGGAGGCGGCGCGATTGGTTCATGCGGGCTCGCCGCATGGAACGCTGGTGATTGCCGACGAACAGACGGCGGGGGTGGGGCGCTTCGGGCGCACTTGGCACTCGGAGGCGGAAACGGGGATTTACGGCACGTTCGTGCTGCGTTTGCCCATTGGGCTTGAATCCATCTCGATGGTGACGTTGGCGCTGGGTCTTGCCTGCGCGGATGCGATTCAACAGGCGACCGGCTTGACTTGCGATCTGCGCTGGCCCAACGATGTTCTGGTTGGCGATTGTAAGGTGGCTGGGATTCTGGCGCAACTGGTGGATTCGGCCGTGATTGCAGGCGTTGGGATCAACGTGAATCAGACCACGTTGCCAGGCGACCTACGCACTCCGGCCACTTCCTTGCGCATCGCCGCCAACGGGCGCGTGCTTTCTCGCGAGCGGATCGTGATAGCGCTGGCCCGATCAATTGACCGTCTGTGCACCATACTGATCGAGGAGGGACCGCCGGCGGTTTTACGCGCCTTCGCAGCGGCATCGAGTTACGCGGTCAACAGGAGGGTGGTTTTTGAAACGCAGACCGGATTCGACCGGGGAGTGACGGCGGGACTCGATCGGCAAGGCTTCCTGCTGGTCCGGCGCGAGACGGGCGAACTCGCGACGGTGATCGCGGGGGGTATTCGCCCCGATAGCGGGAGCGGCGTGTGAGCGAGGAAGCGGCATCGGGATCAGACACGGCGTGGTCCACGAACTACTTCAACTACTTCACGGAAATTGAGGAACATTTTCAAGTGGCGCGCGGGACAAGCCTGTTCCTGTTGTCACCGCTCGATTGGGCGCTGATTGAGAACTGGAAGAGCGTGGGCATACCGCTTGAAGCCGTGCTACGGGGCATCGATGAAGCTTTTGCGAAGTGGCGGGCCAGGAAGACGAAGAGGCGGCTGGTCAACTCACTGGCCTACTGTTCGCAGGCGGTGTTGGAGGCGGCCCAGCGCATGGGCGATGCGGGCAAGCCGAGAGCTCCGAAATCCACCGAGTCGCCCTTTGCGATTGACGAATTGGAGCGGTATATCAAGGGCTCGGCCGCGAAGATTCGGGCCACGGGAGAGGCGGCGTTTGCCCCGGTAGCGGAGAGTCTGGAGCACATTGGGGCGGGGATTCCAGCGTTGAGCGGCGATCTGGAGGATCTGGAACGGCGGCTGACGGCGCTTGAAGAGAAGCTGGTGGCGGCAGCGCGAACGCTGCTCACGGACGACGTCTTGCTGGACCTCCGGCGCAACCTCGATTCCGAGTTGAGCCCCTTTCGCGGCAAGATGACGGCGGACCAGATCAGCATGTTGGAACGCCGGTACCTGGACACGGCGGTGCTGGAACGGTTGTCATTGCCGAGGTTGAGCTTGTTTTATTTGTCGTGAGGAGGGCGGGGGTCATAGTTGCGCGTTACCCGCTTGCTAACGCGCGCGGTTGAGAAGGGGCGTGGCTGGGCACGGGATAGCACAACCGGTCGCTCCCTGACGGTCGCGGCTCTGAAGGGTTGCGGGCGCTCGGGCGCCATGCCAGTACACTGACCATAGCGTCCGCGAACATGCCCAAACTCGCCTTTTTGTTTCCAGGCCAGGGATCCCAGTACTCCGGCATGGGAAAACTGCTTGCCGAAACCTATTCAGCCGCTAAGGATACTTTTGAGGAAGCCGATGAGGCTTTGGGCTTCGCGCTCTCGGAACTCTGTTTTTCGGGATCGGAAGAGGAGCTGAAAAAGACCGAGAATACCCAACCGGCGCTGCTCACTGTTTCTGTTGCGGCGTTCCGTGTACTGGCGGAGAATGGCATCCATCCTGACGTCGTCGCGGGGCATAGCTTGGGCGAGTACTCGGCGCTGGTGGCGGCGGGTTCGCTTGCTT
>CAJCIT010000164.1 GCA_903970405.1 Acidobacteriaceae bacterium
CACCGGCGTCGGCGCGGGTAGCCTCACCACGCCCATCCTGATGTTGGCGTTGGGTGTTCCTCCCGCTATTGCCGTTGGCTCGGCGCTCACCTTCGGCTTCATCGTGAAAATTATCGCCGCGCCGGTTTACCTGGTTCGAAAACAGGTCGATTGGCGAGTGCTCGGGTTCTTGCTCATGGGCGGCGTGCCTGGCGTCATCGCGGGTTCGTTCCTGCTCGGCTCCCTGCAGAAAGTGGCGCGTGAGAACGTTATATACACCCTCATCGGAGGCGTCATCGGCCTAACCGCGCTCATTCATTTATGGCGGATGACCCGCCCAGGCTTCGAATCCCGCGGACGGGACCGTGCTCGCCTGCTCCCGTATTTCGCTTTGCCCATCGGCCTGGAGGTGGGCTTCTCGTCGGCTGGCGCCGGCGCCCTGGGTTCACTCTTATTGCTTGGTTTCACCACTTTAACCACTGCCGCGGTTGTGGGTACCGATATTTGCTTCGGCCTGGTGCTGTCACTCATCGGCGGGGGATTTCAGATCGGCAATGGCAATGTCGATGCCGCTCTGCTCCTGAAACTCTGCATCGGCGGCATCGCCGGCGCTGTCACCGGCTCTTTCCTGGCTGGCCGCGTCGCGCAGAAACCGCTGCGGGTGGCGCTGCTGGTAATGCTGGTGATCCTCGGCGGACAACTCTTCTGGCGCGGCATTGTCTCAAACGCGCCGCGCCCCGCCACGGTGGCCGGCCGCGCCCAGGCAGTAGCGGCGGCTACACCGGCTCGCGCATTGCTGAAGCCGGAAACACCAAGCGCACAGGCGCTTTAAGAACAAAAGCCACCCAAGGGTCCGGTAAAGTCGGGAACACGTCCGCGTCCCGACGCATCTCTCGCCTATGCGGCTTTGGCCTTTCTTCGTGTTCCTGTTCCTGACCGCCGCTCCCGCTCAGCAAGATGTGGTTCAGCCAAAGGAAGTTCAGCAGCCGGGAGTCCAGCAACCCGCCGTTCAGTCGGCTAATCAGCCCCAAGCCACGATTCGAACCACTGTTCCCCTTGTCGTGGTGCCGGTGAGCGTTACGGACGCCAAGGGGAATCCTATCGATGGCCTTGGCGAAGAGGATTTCGTCGTTCTGGACGATGGTCAGCCCCGCAAGGTTCGGGTCGACGCAAGCGACGCCATCATCGCACCGCTCTCCGTGGTCATCGCCGTCCAAACCAGCGATATTTCTCAGCCCGCCCTCCTGAAAATCAGGCAAGTGGGCGCCCTCATTGCGGAATCCATCGCCGGCGCGAACGGCGAAGTTGCTGTGGTGGGTTACAACAGCCAAGTCACCGTCTTGCGCAAGTTCACACGCGACCCTGACCAGGTCACCGACACGTTCGAAGATTTGAAGCCCGGCGGCGGCAACGGCGGCAAGATGGTGGACGCCATCGCCAAGGCCGCGGACCTGCTGGAACATCGCCCATCCGAAAAGAGGCCCCTCTCGCGCCGGACCGTCATTTTCGTGATCGGCGAGACCAAGGACCGCGGCAGTGAAGCCAAGTTGGCCGACGTCATTGACCGGACTCAGCGGCTTGCCACCACCATCTATGGCCTTTCTTACTCGGCGTACGCCAGCGCCTTCACCACCAAAGGCAGCGACTATGAGGCGCCCAATCGTGCCTTTAACCCGCTCATGGCGATCATAGAGGTGGCCCGCCTCGCCAAAGGGAACACGATGGAGGCTCTAGTTACTGCCACCGGCGGCCAGCGCCTCGGTTTTGAAACCAAGCACAAGCTGGAGAATGACCTGCTCGCCTTGAGCAAGGAAATCCATAGCCGCTACTATGTCTCGTTCACGCCAACGGAATCTGACCAACCCGTCTTCCATCGCCTTCGCATCACGATTCGTAGCCAGCCGGCAGCCAACGTCCACGCGCGGCCTGGCTATTGGACCGGCCTGGAGCACGCGCCAGCGTGAACCCCGCAACAGCCGGCCGCCGGTCACGATAGAAGGCTCAGCTATACTGAAATTGCCCCGATCAGAAGGGGACCACTCAGTCACAACTCTAGGGTCGAATCCGATCGACACGACGAAAGGGAGAGTTCACGCTCTCCCTTTTTCTTTAGCGTCGATATTGCCGGGCACTGGCTAAAGCCTGCGCCACCAGTTGCGCGGGTAAATGTATAGTGGCACAGGCTTTAGCCAGTGAAAGGATTTTGCTCTGTCTCCTATTCCTTTTGTGGCCGGGTGATCCCTGCCAGCGCTAGCTAGCCGCAGTATCTTGCTGCATTCAAGTTTTTGGACTACCTACACGAACAACTCGTGCACCGGTTCTATTCCGGGCTCGATCAGCGGAATCGGCTGTGCCTGTCCGTCGGGAAGTTCCGTCGCAAGGTCGATGCCCAAACCCTTATAGATGGTAGCCGCGATCTCAGCAGGCGACGTCGGCCGGTCTTTCGGAGCGGCGCCTCTGTCGTCGGAGGAGCCGATGATCTGCCCGCCGCGAATACCGCCGCCGGCCATCAGCATGCTCCAGCACTGGGGCCAGTGGTCGCGCCCGCCGGCCGGGTTGATCTTCGGCGTGCGTCCAAACTCGCCGGCGCCCACCACCATGGTGTTCTCAAGCAGGCCGCGCTCACTCAGTTCAGAGAGCAATGAACTATAGGCCATATCGAACATCGGTCCCACCCGGCCGCCGTAACACGCGATGGGGCTGAAGGGCTTCGCCCCATGAATATCCCACGTGATTTCGTTGAAGACTGTCTCAAACATGTTCACGGTAACGAATCGCACGCCCGCTTCCACCAGCCGGCGCGCCAGCAAGCAGCTTTGCCCGAACCGATTCAACCCATACTTTTCGCGGACGTCCTGCGGTTCGCGCCGCAAGTCAAAGGCCTCGCGCGCCTTCTGCGATAACATCGGCGCCTGGGACGGGCCGCCCGGGTCGTGAATACCCGGGTCATGAACAAAGGGGTCAGAGCGATGCCCCAGGAAACCGGCAGTCTGACCGTGCGGCATGTTGCTGCCCGTGTTGCCGATGGGTCCCGGCAACAACACATGCGAAGGAACATCGCTGCGCTGGCCCTTCAGCTTTGTCAACACGCAGCCAATGTGCGGATACTCAATATTGCCTTCGAACAGCCGCCCTGTCTGCATCATCTGGTAGCCGGCCGCGTGGACGGCCTCTCCGGTGCGATACATCCCACGCATAATGGCAAACTTGTCCGCGATCCGCGCCATGCGCGGGAAGATCTCTGAAATCTCGATTCCCGGCACGTTCGTCTTGATTGGCTGATACGGCCCCCGAATCTCCCGTGGCGCGCCAGGCTTCATGTCCCACGTGTCGAGCTGTGACGGCCCACCCACCAGCGCTAAGAAGATACAGTTAGCATCGGCCTTCGCCTTAGCCACGCCGCCCCTCGCCCTGCGGCCCGTGAACTGTGTCAGGCCCAAGCCGGTCGCGGAGAGCGATCCGGCATGCAAAAAGTCGCGGCGTCGCATTCCATTGCGGAACTCAGCGGACTTGTCAGAGTCAGAGCGGAACATTCGGTAAACCTCTCGGCCCAGCAGGGTGATTACGAGTCTATAACCTCGGCGGGAGCAAGGCTCCCACCTCGCCTGTGAGTTGGATAGAAGTTTTCCGGGCTGTCAGAGATCTACGCCGACACATTGGCGGCCGTCGGTCTCAACGCTGCTGGAACCCAATGCAAAACGAGAACGAGATCCCCGTTACGCTGCATGAAACGTCTAGCGCTCGCGCTAATACGGAACCTTGATTTGGCAAGGCGTGTTGTGGACTTCAGCCAGGGCCGTTCGAGCGCCGAAGCCTGAGGTAGACAATTGGAATATCTGGTTTGAGCGCGGCGTGTCACTAACGACTGGGCTGGCTGCGAGAAGGCTCTTGACCACTTGATTCGCGACTAGATTAAGCTATGGCAGAAGCTTGGCGGCTTGCCAAAGTACCTGCCGCGGAAAGCAGGCTGAGATTGCTCAGCCATGGCCACGCTTCATTCGCGAGTCCCTGAGCCGTTCCAGAATCTTCACCATTGCCAGCGTGTCTTGGCGGCAGTAAGCCAACAATCCCGCTTTCAATCGTTGCCGTTCGGCTGGCTCGAGTTTGCCTCGGGTAATCTGCTCCCAGGTGAGACCGGCTTCATTTCCGTCAGCGACATCCATGCCTTCGTAAGTCATGTTCGGCACCAGAGCCGGCAGCACTGTCTTGATTGAGAACGACCCTCGAAACTCGGGGTGATACACGTTCCTTCTGATAAAGGGCAACAAGTCCCACAGGCGTCCCCGAATGCCTTTGATGCGTTCCCCATATTCCGGAGACCTATCAGCCAATTCGCTCAGACGCTGCGATTCGAAAGAGCCGTTGTAGACCACGATCTGCCCACGCTTCCCCAGAACCGCGCAGAGGGACTCAATAAACTTCGGGCGCGGATCAAGCTCATCGCCGGCCAGAAACTCGAAGTGTTCGAGATCGGACGAATTCGTTGACTGCCGATGGACAGACCATTGGAAAGGAATCTGCGAGTAAGGCCACATCCCGGCGAATCGGGGAATTGCCGGATAGATCGACTCGAAGTCCATGAAGAAGAGCGGGTACTTCAGCTCCGATAGCTCCTCCCGCAGCGCGTCGCTAATCCACGTTTGACCCGTTGTGACCACCGCGCGCATCCGCGCCTGATGTTCGGTAAGCGGGAAGTCTTCCGGGATCTTGTTAATGATGGTCACGCCTAGATCAATGAGAGCTTGGTGTTTCTTGCTGCTCAGCCTTGGGAGAAATGAGATGTGGTGCTCCGGCGGCTCAGGGTTGCAATGGCCGAAGAACTCACAAGGATATGGGTCGGTACATTGGGGACCCGGCCGAATATCGGGTGCAGCAGATTGAGCTAAAACCTTCCGTTGGGCCTTCAGAAGTCTGGGTACATCGGCGCCGATCTTCTTGACCTGACCTGTCTGGTTGCGGATTGTAAAGAGCGCCGCCAAAGCGTGCTGCTTCCCGTCATAGCGGTAATCGCGATTCAGGTGCATGAGACAGGCCGACGAAACATCAACACCGCAGGCGCTGAGAACGTAGTGTTGGATGGCAAGATCGAACAGGTGGTACGGCTTCACGTCGACTGACGACTTCACTTCTATCAATCGCCAGCGGTTTCCGGGACGGCGCTGAAGGATGTCCACTCGTACCAGCACATTGGAATATTGGAATGCCGCCTCGAAGATAGCGGGGACGGAAGAATCGGCCATCAGGCTAGCCGTGTTTGCAAGAGCTTCGTCAATCCGTGTTTCAAAGCCGACAAGGACACCGCCTGGAAACCTGCCCTGAGCGAGGATTCCGACCTCCTGACCCTGCTCAAGGCGCGCCTCCTGCTCGTCTTCAGCTTCCTGCGCAAGTTCCGGTTGGTGAACCTGAAAGTAAAGTCGCCTCAAGCACTGGATGCCGGCGACGAACTTCGATTTCGATATGCGAATGGGAGCTGGCGCTGGCATGGAAGAGCGATCACAACGCCGTATTTTTTACCGATTCCGGCTGACGTGTCGTTAGATTGCGATTATGCTTTGATTGTGCATTATTCATCACGGCGCGTTCGGGGCGCCGCGCCCCGGTGCATGGTACCGTGCGGCGTCGAGGTAGTTGGTCACCTTTGCCGCCCGATGAGAGGCCATAACAAGTTTAGGGACGATAGCTCAGAACGATTGCGTCTCCGCCCCCTGAGCTGCCAGCGCTGCCAATCGCGGCCGGGTGCTATTCGTGGCGTGGACGCCCCGCGGCGAGCGGACGCACCCGGTGACTGCGTTTGAGGCAAACCGCAAAACTCGCACCGCGTATGAGAGGAGACGTCATGAAGAAAAACAGCAGCAAAGCAAATTGAGGCGGAAGCAGCCTTCGCCGCGGACCTTTATCGCGGCCGCGCTGCGCTCAACAGCAAAGCGCAGAAGCTTCTGGCGACCGGCTCGCGCCAGGTTACGATCCGCCTGAGTAACAGCGAAATTGCGCGCGCAAAGCAGCAGGCGGAAGCCAAAGGGCTCCGCTATCAGACATACATCAAAATGCTGCTGCACGAAGCGCTCTTGCGAAATCCAGTCGGTCGCTAACGGCCATTTAACTGACATATCGGACCGAAAACTTTCGTCGTTGAAGCACCGCTACCGACAGCCCGGCCACGCCGCTACTCCCACCTCATCCAATCTCATCCCGCACCTTGGCTTGGAACGGCTATGGGCGGGGCCCACGGGGCAAAGCCGGGTACCTTGAGCCGGCGCATGAAAACCTGCGTGCCGTCAGTCACGTAAAGAACATCGAAATGCTCACCACCGAAGCAGAGGCTGCGCACTGTCCCAATTGGCGTAGGCAGCGGCAGAATAGCGCGGACCCTGCCGTTTTGGTCACAAACCTGGATGCCCATGCCAGTTGCCACATAGAGATTGCCGTGTGTGTCGACGGCAAGATCCCCGGCGCCGCTCTCATTGGAAATGTCCGTCATGTGCAGCCAATAGTACGCCTGTTTGTCACCCAGAGAGCCGTCAGGCTGAACGACAAAGCTGTAAATCCATTTCGTGCTTTTCTCCGCGGCGAAGAACAAAGAGCCATCGGGTGAAGAGGCCACTCCGGAGGCGGAAAGAAGACCCTGGTCCACCACCTTTTTGTCGCCGCCCTTGACCCGCCAAATCCGGCTGGGCATATCGCTGTGCGCGCCGGGTTCGCTCACATAAAGCGTGCCATCGTGCGTCACGATGATGCCGCGGCCCGCGATGCCTTCGGCAACCGTCCGGCTACCGCTCTGGGGATTCAACGCAATGATTCTTCTCTCGCTTGGGACAACGCCGTACAGCATCCCATCAGGACCAAAGGCCTGGCCAACAATCGCGGGCGCCCGCGGGAGGATGACGGCCGGCTTGCCGTCGGTGGCGACGCGATAAATTCTATGCGCGGGCGCATCGCTCAAGTAGACGTCGCCCTTAGCATCCGCGGCTAGCCCGGCTGCGCTTTGGAAGGATTGTGGCAATTTCCGCCACCCCTCATCGGGCAAGGTGATTTCCTGAAGCGTGCTGTTCTTTGACACACCACTCTTGATAGCCGCCGGATAGTCACGCCACAACCAACGCATGACATCGGGAAAAATGATCTGCCCAGGGCGTCCGTCATGCCCGTGCACGCCCCAGGCGTGGGCAACGTCATAGCCGGCAAAAGTCAGGGCCGACTCCATATTCAGATTTGCGTCGTACCAGGAGCCAAAGAGCGGGTTCCAGGCATCGGTCGAGCCGTCTTCGAGGAATATGCGAATCGGTTTTGGATCTGTCTTGCGAATTAACGCCGGGTATTCGTGGCCGCCGCGCATGGAAACAAAAGTCCCGATGACGGAATAGACGCGGGTGAATTGATCCGGACGTTGCCAGGCCAATGTGAAGGAACCGATGCCGCCGGTGCTGCCCCCGGTGGCGGCATGGTCGTTCCCATCGGACGATAGCTTGATCGGCCTGCCGTCCCGTGTGGTCAGCTTCTGTACCGCCGGCAGCACCTCGTTGAGGACAAAGTCGGGAAAACGATCGTTCACACTATCGAACTCGTAGGAACGATTGAAGCGAATCGCGCGGCGATTGGGCGTTCCAATGGGGTCTTTCCAGACCGTACCGGAACTGATGCCGACGCCAATGATGACCGGCACTTCCTTCCTCGCGATGAGGTTATCGAGCACGGCGCCCTCATACGCGCCGATGCCATCGAGCTTGATCAAGAGACAGGCGGGTCTTGATGGATCATACTGGGCGGGCACGTAGACCTGAAAATTGTTCACCGTGCCTGGATAGATTTTCGAATCGGTGATGGCGCCTTGAAGAAACTCGCCGTGAGGAACACTGGGGTCTGGCTTGCCGTCATCGGGCGGAAAAGGCCCCGCGAGTTCACCCTGGATTTTCTTTACCAGTGCATCCGGATCGACCGGATGTGGCACTTGCGCGTGAAGGGTGTAAAGAGCGACCGGCAGCAGGGCAAGCCAGATGTTGGGACGACGCAGGTCAGGCATGACACTTTGAGAATAGACTCCCGGATTTTGTGGCGGGCCAGGAATGCGCGTTGGGCATCAGTCTGCATCGGTGCTATCCATCGAACTAACTGCTGTTCTTCTGACGGCGTGCTCGTCATGGAAGGTCCGGCTTAATCATGGTCCACGCGCCGCGCTCGAAGGATGGAGCCCGTGATTTCAATGATTGGCGATCCTTAACGCTGGTCCGGCGTCTGGCATGAGAGATTCGCCGCTTCGTCAAGGCTTCTTCCAATGGGTTCGAGGAACCTCCGATAAAAGGCGAGCGTCCGCCTATCCTTCTTCGCGATTGCCTCTTGCACCGCTCGCTTCGTCTCCGGCGTAATCAATTCGATCCGCCCCACAAATACCCGCGCTAGCCGCTCCGGGGCGGGGTTAATTTCGAGCGGCAGCATCGCGTTCACTGCGCTTTCCGGCAGAATGTAAATCAGACGCGATCCTTCCTCAAACCACGAATCGCGCCATGTATCGATCATGGCCTCGGCTTCCTTCGGAAACAAACCCTGCTCGATCAGGGCGCCTTCCAGATCCGCCTTCAGTTGCGCCTGCGATCCGTCAAGCGATGGCCGTTCGAACGTGACGCCGTGTTCCACGCAGCCCGCATTCCGATACCCGATCGCCCCGCCGCGATTCTCGAAAAGAATCACAGCCGGCATGTCGCCCGCGCCCGTGTTCGCCACCACAATCCGTCCGTCCGCGGTAACACGCGCCGAGAGAGGAACCGGAATTCTTGCTACGCCGCGATAGAAGAGGAATTTCTCGTGTTGATCGCCGACCGAAAGAGGTGACGCGCCGGTAGCCCGTGCGGCATAGTAGCGGCTGGGATCGCTTTCCATAGGGTAGTCAGGCGTGCTGCCAGGCCTGACCTTCACCGATTTCCACTCGATAACGCCGGTCTGATTCATAAGGTCCATGCCGAGCCCGTTCAGATTTGAGGCAAGTGGGAACATCAGGCCGTTCCAAGGGTCTTTCCTGAATACCCGATAATCGGACTTCGGATACCACTCGGTGATCAGACCGTTCGGAAACGAAACCTTCACGCTGGCGTCGAGATCGCGAGGGCTGTAGAAATAAATGACCGGGGTCTCCATCCGCACCGTCCCGCTGAGCCGGGCCTTGAACCCTCGGAAGCCGTAGTCGTTAACGAAGCGCGGCAGATCGCTGCCGCAGCCAAGTGTGTTCCAGTCGGCCGGCGCGCCGTTATCGGCCGCCACCGAAGTGAAGGTTCCCCACTCATGCACGGTCAAGCCAGAATCGGCCGACCGGCTGTGGCCCGCAACCAGACACAACGCGGCGCATGCCAGCGCTCCGCAAATCGTAAGCATTTTCATTTGTATCCTCCCTCCGGAAACGCCTTCAGCGCCGCATCGATTTCGCCCTCGGTTGGGTGATGCGCGAAGAACTTCGAGGCCTCGCGAACAAATCCCTTCGGGCCAACGGGAATAATGGCGCCGGCCTGCGCACCGCCGCATGAGCCCTTCAGAATAACGGCCCACCGTCCCGCATCCCACTGCTGAAAAACCCCGTAGACACCGGGTTTCGACGAGGGCGCCACCTTCAGCGTCATGGATCGTCGGCCGCTGTCGACAATGCCCTGGGCGGTGGCGCTAATCTCGGCTTTCTGCGGCTCGCCGCATCCGGTGGTGCGGAATACGAAAGGCGCCGCCTTGAAACGAAAATCCTGAGCAGCGACGGGGCTGCCGATCTCGAACGTAAACGTCTGTGCCGAGGCAACCGCAGAAGCGCAAATCAGCGCCACCGGCGCCAGCAAGAGGCATTTTGCTGTTTTCATACCGCATTAGACGGCCAAGGCAGGAATTTCTTCCCGCTACCATTTCCACGCCAGTTCCTCTCTCAACTGCATCAGCGTTTCAGGTTCCAGCGCCAGTGCGCGTTCCCGCGAAAGGCCGGCCGGTAAGGGTGTGAGCGAAGAGATCCGGTCATAAACGCGCGCTCGGTCGGCTGGCGCTACGCGCGAAAGCAGATGCCACAAGGTAAGCGTGTCGCGCACGCGTGCCGAGTCAAGCATCGAAGTGAGCGCCCCCTGCTCCACTGACTGTACGAACTCAGGCGCCGCATCCTCGAAATAAGGAACGTCCGGTCCCTCAACCGGCTTGATGCGACACTTCGCGCCGGCGGGCACCAGCGATTCGAATGCTTTCCACTGAAAGGCCACCCAGCCCTTGGTGACGCGCAGTACGCCCGAGCCCCCTTCTTCCATAGTCAGCGCATACTCGCAACCAAGATCGATGGCCGTCCCGGATTTCGTATCCACAAGGAACATTCGAGGCGGCGCCGCGATCCGCGCGTAGATCGTCCCGCGCTCCAACCGAAGCCGGTGTTTGTCCGCGCGATCCACCACCACCCGCAGCCGGGTGCTTGGACCCATTTCCACCGTGCCGATGTCGCCGATCCGCAGGTTGGCCGACGCCGACGCGCTTGTCTCAATCCATCCCGCCTGACGGACCCTGAGCCAATAGATACCAGCCGCGACGAGGAAAATTGCGGCCGCCGCAACGGCCACCCGCCATCGCGGAAGCTGCCGTGCGCTGCCGTATTCACCTTCCCGCATCGCTACTTCGATCGCATCCCAGACCGATTGAGGCGCTTCCACCAGCGGAAGGTGCTCGCGGATATTCATTCCACCATCCCCTTCAGCCGTTCGGCGAGCATCTTATGTCCACGGCTCAGACGTGACGCCACCGTGCCCAGGGAGCAACGCAGCGCCTTCGCCATTTCCGCGTAGGACAGATCATCGAAATAGCGGAGCAAAACCGCTATCCGGAACTTCGGCGGAAGGGACGCCACCGCCGCCTGCACGGAAGCGGCGACCTGAGCCCGCGCATATCGCGACTCCAGCGAGTCCTCGTTTACCGCTGACTCAAGCCGCTGCCGTTCGTACACGCCTGCGCGCGGCTTGCGGCTGCGCGCTTCATCCAGGCACACGTTGACTACCAGCCGGTAAAGCCACGTCGAAAAACCGGCTTCGCCCCGGAACTGGCCGATATTCGCCAGCAGTTTCAGGAATACTTGTTGGGTAACATCGCTCGCCGCAATCCGGTCGCCATGAAAGAAATAAAGCGCTATTGAATACACGCGGTCTTTGTAAAAATCGTAGAGGTCGCGAAAGGCAAGGCGATCCCCGGCTCGGCACGCTTCGACGATCTCGACGCCGGCTTCACGGTCGCTCAGATTGACCACCAAAGCGTAAGACGGCGCATGGAACGATTTTCTTCCAAAATCCGCCGCCCGTGATCAGCCCGGCGGAGACCAGCAGTGTGGTGCAGAGCGCGACCTGCAATCCGCAGAGAACTACGCAAGGAGTATCTCCGCCGCTCACCTCTGCTCAGCGCCCGCAACTCTTGGGAGCCGCGACCGTCAGGGAGCTTGGCCAAACAGGACCACCACCGCGGTCGTTCCCTGAGTACCTGAGAACGCGGGAAAAAATCTCAGTCGCAAGAGGCGATTGCGGCAGCGAGAAACTGTCCGTTTACCCGCTTGCTCACGCGCGGGGTTCAGAAGGAGGGCGAGCCCCGGGAACAACCAACCGGTCGCTCCCTGACGGTCGCGGCTCGGAAGCGTTGCGGGTGCGGTTTTCGGACCGCTCGGATCAAGGCTGAACGTTTGTAAGGCTTTCACTCCCGGGCTTGGGAAAGTGACTCTGGTACCAGGCAACCGAACGGTCAATCCAATCGACGATGTGCTTGGTTTCGTGAATACCGTGCCCTTCGCGCGGGTAGCGAACGAAAATCGTGTCTACTCCCACGTCCTTCAACGCGACGAAATACTGTTCTGCCTCGGCGATGGGCACATCGGGATCGTTCTCGCCATGAACCAACATGGTAGGTGTATGGGCGTTGGCAACATGCTTCAGCGCCGACCGCTCCCAGGCGTCGTCCATCAACTTTCCCTGGTGGAAGAACTGGCCGAATTCCATTTCCTCATATTGATTGTAGTAAGTCATGTAGTTATAACTGATCAGGTTTGAGATACCAGCGGTTGGAACGGCCGCCTTGAATTCATTCGTTTGCGTGATCAGCCAATCGCTCAACTGCCCTCCATAGCTTACGCCCTCTATTCCCATGCGCTCGCGATCGATCCAGAGATACCGCCTCACGGCGGCGCTGACACCATAGAGAATATCCTGCCCTTCGTTGCCGTCCTGATCGCCGAAAACGGCATCGGCAAACTTCTGGCCATACCCCGTCGAACCCCGATAGTTGATCTGCAAAACCGCCCAACCTAACGCAGCATACACTTGATTCTTGAAGCTGAAGGCCGGGCCATTTTGTCCGTGGGGCCCGCCGTGGATATCCACAATCAAAGGATGCTTGCTGGCAGGTGTCATGCCTAACGGCTTGGTCAGGAAGGCTTCCACCTGGAACTTATTGTCGTTACTGACAAAAGTGAATGACTCCGTTTCGGCGATGGTCTTGCCCGCCAAAACGTCCGAATTCAGCGAAGTAAGTTGGCGGGCTGGGACGGTTCCGGTCTTGAAATACAGCTCAGGCATATCCGCCGCCGTGGCGAAAGCAAATGCAACCGAGCCATCTTTACCCACCGAGTACTCACCAACGGTTCCCACGCCCCGTTCCACAATTTCCGGCTGTCCGCCGGCAACAGGCAGCTTGGCTAAGTGGGTGTTTCCTCTCTCCTGGTAAGTAACGTACACGGCCGATCCGTCGGGCGCCCAGTGCAGCATGCGCTGCCGGTTGTCAATGGAGGCCCCCACCTCGCGCCGGTGTGTGCCGTCTGCGTCGATCAGCCAGGCGTGCGTGTCTTCCATGGTGGTTTCCCGGTCTGTGAGTCCGCGTTTTGTTGCCAGGAACGCGATGCTCTTGCCGTCTGGAGAATATCGAGGCGCATATTCGGTGCTCTCTGTCGCCGTTATTCTTCGAATACTCCCGTCAGAAACCTTCAAAGCAAACAGGTCGTAGTTAAAGAACTCATCGGAGTTGGGCTCCCTGTTGGACGCGAACACAATCTCCTGGCCATCGGGCGACCAATCCACAGAATGCTCATCGTAACTCCCCGTGGTCAACTGACGCACCTGCTTCGTTCCGAGATCCACGGAGTAAAGATGCAAGCGTTTGTTGTCATTGAAGTGCGTCATACCCTCGCCGGCGGTCGGCTTATACAGGTATCTCGTGATCACCATTGGATCACCTGAGGCAGCCTGCGTCTCAGGTCCGGCGCTTGAGGAAACGTAGGCGATCGTTTTGCTGTCGGGCGACCATGTAAGGCTCTCGCCTTGACCGGGCAGCGGGGAGTTGGTGCCACTCGTCTTCGCGAGAAACGTTTGGCCTGACCCATCCGCGCGAACAGTGTTGAGCCCCTTTTGCTCGCCGTCTCCGCCCATGAAGGCGATCGTCTTACCGTCCGGCGACCAGCGCGGGTCGGACGATGTGTCCTTTTCGCCGCCGATCCGCATGGATTTGCTTGAGGCAAGGTCCATGATCCAGACTTGTGAATAGGGCCGGCCTGGACGGTCATTCATCGCCACGGTGTACGCGATGTGGCTCCCATCAGGGGAAAGCTGAACGTCGGTTACTGACCGGAAACGGTAAAGATCCTGGCTCCGGATACCCTGCGCCTTGCCGGAGACTGCCCAAAGCGCGGCAACGCATAGAACAACTGAAAGACGGACAGAAAGCAAAGATGTGCTCCAATCAGAAGAGAATAGCAATTGCCGCTTGCCGGCTTACGCTATGTAACCGTGAGCGTCCATTTGAATTCTGCGGTCTTGCCTGTGCTATCCGTCACCTGAAAGCGGAACTCCGCCGCCGGTGCGGCTGCCGGCGGGGTACCAGCCAACACGCCGGAATCCGGGTCCAGGGTTAGCCAAGCGGGCAGCGGCGTCAGCGCGAGCCACTGATAGGGCGGAGTGCCGGATGAGGCGTTGAGTGTCAGGCTGAACGGCTGACCGTTGGGCGCGGTCGCGGTTGTCGGCGAGGTCACCTTCACGCCAGTGAGCTTCCCCGTCCGATCGTCGTCGGCCTTGAAGATCGTCAAAGCGATCTCTCGCAGCTTCAGAAACGCCTTATCGGAAAATAGGCCCACCAATGCGGCGACGGCCGAGACCCCATAAGGATTTACGCTGTTGGCGCCGTCCGCGCCGGAGCCGGACAGAAACCCGCCCCGAATAACCAGGTAGAAAATGAAGGCCAGTCCCGCCCCCAGCGGTGGTTTCGCGAAGTAAAAGGGGATCCAGCTCTCCTCAAGTTTCTTCTCGCCGATGAAATTTACCAGTGACTGCAAGCCGCTCATGCAGGCCCCCAGGCCACCGGTAAAGATAATCAGCAAAATCAATCGAACATCCGGCTGCAGATCCATCGATACGCCCCAGAGCGACCACATGTAGATGCTGGGGGAAGATGTGGGCGGCTGCGGAGAATCCGTTCCCTTGTTCGCCCCGCCCGGGGGCTGGGGAGCGTTGCCCGGGGGCTTGGCTGCTCCGGATCCCGCTGAATCGGTGCCCGTGGAGGGCGGCGCCGGCTGCGCGGGTGTGTTGTTGGGAGGGGCTGTCTGCGCGGGTTTCGGCGTTGGTGTGATTGCGGCCGGTTCGCTCTTGGTGACCGGGTTGGAGGCCTGATCCGCCCCGTGCGATTCAGCAGTTCCAGGGCTGGGAGAAGACTTTGGCTGGGCGTTCCACAGACTGTAAATCAGAATCAGTAATCCCAGCCCGGCCAAAAGCAGGTACAAAAACGCGGCGTACTTCAAGTACCCTTTGAATTTCATGCGTCCCTCCTATGCCGGAGCTATCCGGCCGTTGTCAATGATATGCCCGAAAGCCCAGGCAAGGAAGGGCGAGATATGCGTTTTTCAGTGATCTTAGAAGGGGGACCCTTTGGGGGTAACCCGGCAGTGAATGAAGCCCGGCGCCGATTCCTTCACGCCCGCTGGCCTTCTAATCCCAGTTCAGTGGCCTTGGCCTTCATCGCTTCTAGGCAGAAAGCGATGTGATCATCCAGAGCGACGCCCATCTCCGCGGCGCCTCCAATAATGTCGTCGCGGCTGACGTTCCGGGCGAAGGCCTTGTCCTTGAGCTTACGCTTCACGCTGCCTAAGTCGACCTCATGAATACTCTTGCCAGGCTTCACATAGGAACAAGCGGTAAGGAATCCCGCCAGTTCGTCGCAGGCGAAGAGGGTTTTTTCGAGTAAGCTCTCGCGCGGGACTCCGCTGTAGTTGGCATGGGAGAGAATCGCCCGTCGAATCTCCCCGGAAACGCCGCGTTCAGCGAGAATTGCTTCGCCTTTCATCGGATGATCGGGGGCTTGGGGATGGATCTCCCAATCGAAGTCATGCAGCAGCGCGGTGACCCCCCACTTCTCGTCGTCCTCACCAAACTTCCCAGCGTATGCGCAAACACAGCACTCCACCGCCAGCATGTGGCGGCGGAGGCTTTCCGATTGAACAAACTCACGGACAATGGCCCACGCCTGGTCTCGCGTCATCCTTGCAGTTTAGACTTCTTCAATCTTCACCGACGTCAGTTTGTCGCCTTGCTTGATCTTATTAACCACATCCTGCCCGTTGCGAACCTGGCCGAAAACCGTGTGCTTCCCGTTGAGCCAGTCAGTGGCGATATGTGTGATGAAAAACTGGCTGCCGTTCGTGTTCGGGCCGGCATTGGCCATGGAGAGGGAGCCCACCTGATGCTTCTTGAAGCCGCCCTTCAACTCATCCTCAAACTTATAGCCTGGACCTCCGCGGCCGGTGGCCGCCGGGTCTCCGCCTTGAATCATGAAATTATCGATGACGCGGTGGAACACTGTGCCGTCGTAGAAGCCCTCGCGAGCCAGGAAAACAAAATTGTTAACCGTCTTCGGCGCCTCTTTCGGAAACAGATCCACCACCACAGATCCGCGCGATGTTTCAAATGTCGCCGTGTAGCTCTTGGTGGGATCGATGGTCAGAGGCGGCGGGGCCGAATATTGTTTGCTCATAAGCCCAGTGTAATTGCTTGAGGTATGAGGAGCCCGCGGCTCGGAAGGCGTGGCGCACGTTTACACCGTTCCCTGCTTCATTTGCCCAGCCAAATAATCCGTCGATCGCCACGCCAGCGCCAGAATCGTCAGCGTCGGGTTCTTTTCGCTGGCAGTTGTAAACGAAGACCCATCCACCACGAAAACGTTCTTCACTTCGTGCATCTGGTTGAAGCCATTGAGGGCCGCCCGTTTCGGATCGTCACCCATCCGGCATGTGCCATGTTCGTGGATGGCGCTTCCGGCGGCGTCCAGATCGCCACGCTGAAACGGCATGATCTCGGCCTTGGCGGAGCGCAGAATGGCTTCGGCCGTATCGTACATCTCGGCGGCCATACGCTGCTCATTCTCGCCCGTCTTGTATTCAATTCGCATCAAGGGAACTCCGTAGGCGTCGGTCCCGGTTCCTTCCACGGTGATCCGGTTGTCATGGCGGCCAATCACTTCGCCATAGGGATGCAAGGCCACCAGCGCCGGGTAACGTTTCTTGATGGCGGTCTTCAGATCCACGCCAAAGCCAGGAAGCCGCTTGCCGAAATCCGCACTCTCGCCCGCTCCGCACCCCCAGAACTGCATGCCGTAACCGCGCAGGTAATCTCGCTTGCGGCCGTCCCGGTGATTGAAGCGCGGCATGTAGATGTGCTCGCCGCCAATGCCACTGTCGTCCTGCGTCGGCGCGCCTATCAGTTCAGGCATGAAGCCGTACATGTGGAATCGGATCTGCTCCGATAGATACCTTCCAATCACGTCGTTGCTGTTGCCGATGCCGTTTGGATAGCGGGCCGACCGCGAATTGAGCAGAATGCGGGTGGAATCGATGCAGGAGGCGGCCACGATAACGACACGTGCCCGCAGTTGGTGCTCCTCTTTTGTTCGCCGGTCGAAGTATTGAACGCCGCTCGCCAAGCCGCGGTCGTCCACAAGCACCCGCGCCACCACGGCATTGTCCACCACCTGCAATTTACCGGTGGCGAACGCCGGTTCAATCAGAAAATCGGATGAGTTGAAGAACGCCCCCACATCGCAGCCTTTGCCGCAGGCGCCGCAATAGTGGCAGGCCGGATGGCCGTTATGAGGCTTGGTGAGGACGGCCCGGCGTCCCGCGACAATCGAAATGCCGGCGTTCTTAGCCGCCTTTTGGAGCAGCCTCTCTCCGCAACGAGGCGGGGGCGGCGGCAAGTGATACCGGCTGCCGGGTAACGAATCCTGGTCGTCATCGCCCCCGCAGACGCCAATCCATTGATCCACCTTGTCATAGTAGGGAGCAATGTCTTTGTAGCGGATGGGCCACGGGATTTCCCAACCGTCCTTCGCCGGCCCCTCAAAATCGACGTCGGAATAACGAAGCGAAACGCGGCCCCAGACATTGGTTTTCCCGCCGCGGCCCCACACTCGAACTAAGTCGAACGGATAACCGGGCGGGGTCTCGTAAGGCTGTTCTTTCGTGCTCAGGTAGAAATCGGGGGAGTGCTCCCCATTGGCGCGCCGCGCCTCCGCTTGCCAAGGCTTTACGTGCGACCAGAACTTCGAACGGCTGAAGCGCTCGCCCGCATCGAGCATCAGAACGTCCACCCCTTGGCGGGTCAGGTTCCAGGCGGCCATTCCCCCGGCGGCGCCGCTGCCGATAATAACCACGTCGTGAACCGGGCCAGGCGTCTTGATCTGCATGCTTTTAACTCTGGTGCTCCGGATGGGTACATCCGGGGAACGAGGTTCGATATGTATTGCCCTGAAAGCCCAACTCTTGAACAAGTCCTTCGCGCGAAGAGTAGTAAGCGTCAATCGTCATATTCTTGAGAGATTTGAAAAACGGGTGAGGCGGATTGCTGGCGGACATGGCGGTGAGAATCGCCACTTGACCATCGTGAGGGAGACCGAGAAAGGATCCACCGGATGCCTGATTCACGTGCGCGAATCCATTCGCAAATGTTTCCATCACGCGAGGATTCACCTCCGCGCGGCGATCGATCCAATAGGGCACGCCTGCGTCCACTGCGCCAGGCGTATCGGTTCGCGGAATGATCAGATCCGTCAGGCAGGCTAATAACGCGAAATCCCCGGTCGAGAAAGCCCGCGGATTTCCCGCAGCCTTGTGCCCTTCTTCAGCGGCGTCCCCGGAATGAGTGTGATGGCTTTCTTCTTGTGAACCGGGGCCCGCGTCCACCAGAGTCTTGGCGATGGCCGGCGTTGCCGCCAAAACAGCGAGAGCAGTGCGTCGACTTGTCATAATTACATCTAACTCGGAGGTCTGGCGTATTGAGGCAGTATATACCGTTATCAGGCTTGCTCAGAAGCCGCGAGACAATGGAGCCGTGAAAGAATCGGCGCGCGGTGGCGGGCCTGCCGGTCCGGGCTGCGGTGCGATACTTGCAGAGTGATGGCAAGGCCTGACGAGACCCAGTCTCAAGATGCCTTGTTTCATGGGCAAAAGCATATCCGGGCCTTCATTGGCGTGCTCCTGGCCGCAAGCGGGTTGCTCGATGTCTTCTTTTTTAGCGGGGCGCCCCCACACGATGCGCTTCATCAGGCCTACATTGGTCCCGGCGCGGGATTCGCGTTTCTCGGTTCATTTCTCGCCATCGCGCTCTCGCTTCTGGCAAGCCTGGTCTCGTTGTTGGTCTGGCCGTTCCGGATTCTTTGGCTAGCGTTGCGGCGCCAAGGCCGCTTTGGAAACGCGCAAGTGAAGAAGGCGATCGTCTTGGGGCTGGACGGCCTCGATCCAAAACTCACCGAACAATGGATGGCGGAAGGGAAATTGCCGAATTTGGCCCGATTGCGGGAAACCGGGTCTTACAGCCGGCTCCGGACCACCTTTCCCCCACTATCGCCCGTGGCGTGGTCCACCTTTGCGACCGGCGTCAATCCGGCTCGTCACAACATCTTCGATTTCTTAAATCGCGATCTGCGCACTTATGCGCCTGAGCTTTCGTCGGCGCGCGTATGGCCCCCATCGCGCTTCCTGAAGATACTCCGATGGCGAATCCCGCTGTCGAAAGCACATGTGGAATTGAAGCGCAAGAGCGAACCGTTCTGGAACATTCTTGGACGGAATGCCATCGGCAGCACGATTCTTCGCGTACCCGTCACGTTTCCGCCGGAGCCATTCAACGGGCGGCTGCTATCGGCAATGGCGACGCCCGATCTGCGCGGCACCCAAGGCAGCTTTTCATACTTTTCCAGCAGGCCCTCGAATAACCCTTCCGCCGCGGCGGATGCGCCGGCAGCCGAAGGTGGAGTGCGTCTTCCGCTGACCGCGCGCAATGGCAGGTTTACCGGCTCTCTGACGGGTCCGGAAAGGGCGCAAGTAAGGTTTGAGGTGAAGGCCATCGACGACATGAGCGCCGAGCTTTCTATCGATCAGCAGACGTTGACGCTCCGGTTGGGCGAATACACGGACTGGATCAGGCTACGCTTTCCCACCAGGGGCATCGCATCGGCGCATGGAATTGTCCGGTTCCTCTTGACGGCAATCGCGCCCGATGTCTCGGTCTACGTGACGCCGGTCGAGATTGATCCGGAAAACCCCGCTCTTCCCATCAGCTATCCCAGCTACTATGCAATCTATCTGGCCAAACTGCTGGGTTCGTTCGCCACCCTGGGCATGGCGGAGGATACCTGGGCTTTGAACGAAGGGGCCATCGATGAGGACGCGTTTCTTAAACAGGCCACGCTGATTCAAGCGGAGCGGGAGGCCATGTTTTTCAGTGCGCTGGACCGCACCAAGCGCGGCGTGGTGGCGTGCGTGTTCGATACCTCAGACCGCGTGCAGCACATGTTCTACCGATACCTGGAGCCGACCTCGCACGGCCCCGGATTAGCTCGCCACGCGGCTGTGATTGAGGACCTCTATCGCGACATGGATCGCGTGGTGGGGCAAACGATGAAGTACGCCGGTCCGGAGACGGCTCTATTCGTTCTCTCAGATCACGGCTTCTGCTCATTCCGGCGAGGCGTGAATTTGAACGCCTGGCTGCGCCAAAACGGGTACCTGGCGTTGGAGACGGGACTCGCGGAGGGCGGCGAGTACTTCGCCGGGATCCACTGGCCCCGCACGCGCGCCTATACATTTGGATTGAGCGGCATTTATCTGAATGTTCGCGGGCGCGAGGCCCAGGGCGTCGTGACCAGAGAAGAAGCGTCGGCTCTGCGAGAGGAGCTGAAGTCGAAACTAGCGGGGCTTGTAGACGAGGCGGAGGGTGCGGTGGCCATTCGCGATGTGTACGATGCGAACACGATTTATAACGGACCGTACCTGGATGCGGCGCCCGACTTGATTGTGGGCTATGCGGCCGGGTACCGCGCTTCATGGAGCGCGGCGGTAGGCAAAGTAAGCGCCAATGTTTTTGAGGACAATTCGAAGTGCTGGAGCGGCGACCATTGCGTGGATCCGAGCCTGGTGCCGGGCGTACTGTTCTCAAACCGGAAACTGATGGCGCCCGACTCAGCCGTTAACCCAAGCGTTGGCCCAGGCATCGAAGATATGGCGCCGACGATTCTGCGGCTGTTCGGCGTCGACGTGCCGCGCTGGATGGAGGGCCGGCCGCTATGCGTTTGAAGGAGACCGTCAAACTCAACAAGTCGATTTGCGACCGGGCCCGAGCGGTGGTGCGGAAAGCCGGCTACAGTTCATTGGAGGAGTTCATTGAACACGCCATGGAGCGGGATCTGGGACGGCTGGAGCAAGCGGAGTCAAAGGAGAATTTGATCGAAAGGCTGAAGGGGTTGGGCTACCTGGAGTGACTCCGGTCGACTTAGGCGCGGGTTCGCTGGCGCTGATTGCCGCCGTGGGTCTGGTTACGGGCGTAGTTAGTATCTGGTTTATCAGGAGGCTCACAGATGGCGCCCGCGTGCGCGCCGCCGTGAACCTGGTTATCGCGCACTTACTGGAGTTTCGGCTCTTTGCCGCGGAACCCGCCGTCATCGTAAGGGCTCAATGGTACCTGATTGTGGCGAACGGGCGTCTATTGCGCTTGATTCTGATTCCTTCGCTCTTGTTGCTGCTGCCGTTCCTGGCGCTGATTGCTCTGTTGGACGGTGTGCTCGGACACGCGCCGATCAGGGTGGGCGAGCCGGCGGTGATCACGGTGCAATGCCGGAATGCGCCAGACACCTTAACCGGCGATATTCGCCTTGACGCTCCGCAAGGTATTGCCGTTGAGAGCCCGCCCGTGCGAATTCCAGCCGGCGCGCAGGTGTGTTGGCGCGTACGGGCGCTTTCCGCGGTCTCAGGCTCGCTCCAGATCCATGATGGCGGCCGCTTAGTGACTAAAACGATATCCGCAGGAGAGGGGCTGCGACGACTCTCTACTCGCCGGGGCGGCGCGGTTTTTTCACTTCTGCTGCATCCCTGGGAGTTGCCCTTTTCCGACCCGAAAATCGAGTGGATTGGCATCGAGTATCCGAAGGCCACTGTGTACGGCGCGCACTGGCTGTTCTGGTTCTCATTGGGTTCTCTCATCGGCATGGCGATAGCCCTGATGCCAGGCTGGCGCTTCCCCGTCGCCACGCTTCTGCTCATCGCCTCGAGCGCGTCCTGCCTTTCTGATAAGACCTCCGGTTACCCCAGCGTCATCGTGCTGGGAGTGGATGGCATGGATCCGGCCTTTGTGGAACGCCATTGGGACGCGCTCCCCAACTTGGCTGCCCTCCGCCGCCAGGGGTCATTCCTCCGTCTGGCCACCACGACGCCTCCGCAGAGCCCTGTGGCTTGGTCCACCTTCATTACCGGCCTCGAGCCGGCAGACCATGAGATCTTCGACTTCGTTCACCGCGACCCCAGAATGCTTCAGCCCTTTTCATCGATGTCCCGGACGGAGGAGGCGGCGAAGACGCTCACACTGGGGCCGTACCTGCTTCCCTTGTCGAGTTCGCGCGTCGTGTCTCTTCGCCAAGGCACGCCTTTTTGGACCACTCTGGCCGCAAAGGGGATTCCCGTCGAAGTGGTCCGCATGCCCACCAACTACCCGCCCGAACAGCAGGGGCATGCGCTCTCTGGAATGGGAACGCCCGATCTGATCGGCACTCTCGGCACATTCACTCTCTTTACCGGCGATCCGCTGGAAGCCTCGCGGGATGTGCCTGGCGGCAGGATCGTCAAGGTGGCGTTCAACGGAAACCGCGCGAACCTGGTTTTGGAGGGGCCCCGCAATACCCTGAGAAAGGACGGCCGCGTTACCTCGGTGAACGTAACCGTGGATGTTGACCCGGAGAATGCGGCTGCCAGAATCAAGATCGGAGAGAACACGGTCATCCTCAATGAGGGCGAATGGTCCGATTGGATTCCGGCCGATTTCCCATTGATTCCTCACCTTTCCTCGGTCACGGGGATGGTCCGAATCTTTGCCAGGCAGCTTCGGCCTGGCCTGGAACTCTACTTCTCTCCCATCAATATCGATCCGCTCAACCCGGCGCTTCCCATCTCGGCGCCTCCGGACTGGTCAAGCGCTGTCGCGCATGAAGCCGGGCGCTATTACACCATGGGTACTCCTGAAGACACCTCGGCCCTGCGTCAGAACGTTCTGACACTGGATCAGTTTCAAGCGCAAACCAAGCTGGTCTTCGACGAAGAACACCGGCTGCTTCAGTACTCTCTCCGCCACTTTCGCGGCGGTCTGTTGTTCTTCTATTTCTCCTCCATCGATCAGAATTCACATATTCTGTGGGACAGGTATGAAGCGGACCTGTTAAAGGTCTACCGGGAGATTGACATGTGCGTCGGTGAAGTCAGGAACTCGGCGCCTGGTGCTGAGTTGATTGTGATGTCTGACCACGGTTTCACCAGCTACCGCCGTTCGGTTCATCTCAATACCTGGCTGAATCATCGCGGCTTCCATGGCGTAACCGGGCCAGCGGGAAACGAGACGGACTTCTCCGCTGTCGATTGGCCCGCGACTCAAGCCTACGCACTGGGACTGAATGGCCTCTATGTCAATCTCCAGGGCCGCGAGGCTCATGGAATTGTGCTGCCCGGGGAACAGCGGCGCGCCCTGATCGCCAATCTGCGTCAGCAACTGCTGGCGTGGCGCGATCCTCTGGATGGCCGGCAGATTGTCGAATCCGTGGATGAGACCCGGATCACCCCTCATAACGCCGAATTCGCGCCCGATCTCATTGTCGGCTACGCGCGCGGTTATCGTGGCTCCTGGCAAACGGGCCTGGGTGGCATGGCCCCGGAAGAACTGGAAGACAATATGGACGCCTGGATCGGCGATCACTGCATCGACGCACGCGAAGTGCCGGGCGTCTTGTTTACGAGCAGGAAGATCTCCGGCCCCGGACCGCGGCTTCAGGACGTCACGGCTTCCGTTCTCGGACTCTTCGGTCTGAATCCGCCGAAAGGCTCATCGGCCAGGAACTTCTACCATTGACTTGCCTGGCGGCTTCGATCAAAGCTTCCGGAGCCAGACAACCGCGCCCACGCCTTCTGAGCCGCGACCGTCAGGGAGCGACCGGTTGGTCCCTTAAGTTAACGGCCGCGTCTGAACTGGGCGCCCAGGGCAGCGTTTGAGAGAATTCGAATCGTGGCCCGGAAGCTGCTCCCGTTCAAGAAATTGTTCGTCACTATCGCTGCGCTCGCTTTCGGCGTTTGCTTTGCCTGCGGTGGCAAGCCGAAAGCCATCGGTCCGGCGCCGGCCGAATTCAAAGTGACGCTCCAGACCACAAAAGGCCCGGTGGTTATTCTCATCCATCGCGACTGGGCCCCCATTGGGGCCGACCATTTCTACGAACTGGTCAAGATCGGCTACTTCAACGACAACTACTTCTACCGCGCGCTGAAGGGTTTTATCGTGCAATGGGGCATCAACGGCGAGCCCCAGGTGACCAAGGACTGGAGCGTGCTCACCATCAAGGACGATCCCCGGAAGCAGGACAACTTGCGCGGCCGAATCTCCTTCGCCAAGCCCGAAGAGGCGAATGGGCGGTCGACCCTGGTGTTTGTGAATCTGGCCGATAACAAGATTCTGGACGCCCAGGGATTTGTTCCATTCGGCGAAGTAGTGGAAGGTATGGGCGCCATTGACAGCCTTTATATGGACTACGGGGACGGGCCGCCCGCCGGCACCGGCCCCGATCCCTCCGCCTTTCAAGAGTTAGGGAACGCCTTGATTGAACACCGCTTCGACAAACTGGACAGGATCAAGAAAGCGGTGGTGGCTCAGTAAGGTCAAGAAGCCCCTATGATGAACTCATGGAGCCAACCGTCCTAGGCGTCACCGCGGCTGAACTGGCTGGCGATGTGCGGGCTATCCTGCACAGCGTTGAAACCGGGGCGGAGGTGATCATCGAAAGGAATGCACAGCCCGTGGCGGTTCTGCGCGCCGCAGTCCCTTCGCACCGCAAGCTCTCAGAATGCATTGCTCTGCTGCCGGCGGATTCAACAGCCGCCATTGACCCTGACTTCGCCGCCGATGTGGAAGCCGCAATCGCGGCTCATCGGGAACCTTTGGACACGCAATGACGAATTTTCGGGCCGCTGATTTCCCTGCGCGTTCCTGACGCCTGATGCGTCCACAACGCTAGGGGTACCCGCGCTTCACGAAAACAGGGTACGCTTAGAAGCGGGAGAAACTGACGATGCCTGACTCGAAGCAATCGAAGTATCGGACCGCGGTTCTGGCTGGAGTGTCGCTCCTGATGACAGCAACCGGTCTGCTCGCCCAGGGTCATGGACCGGCATTTGCAGGCGGCCAGACTTCGCCAGGCGCGAGTTTTCATGCCGGCGGCTCAGCCGTTGTTCCACCTGTTATTTTTTCGAACAGCGGGTACCGCCCCTCAGGCTCATCCGGTGCGGCTCATTCTCACGGTTCTTCGGGTTATGGACGTTCGGGCAGTACCTATAGGAACCAGTCGACCTACCGGGCGCCCGTTTATCCGTTCGCTTACTATGCGTACCCCTATTTAGTGACGCCCAGCAATGGCTGGGTGGGCGATCCGAGTCTGGTGGGGGGCGGCGATACCGGCGGCGATCAAAGCGTCTACGCGGAACTCGATATACTCCATCAGCAAGTGGACCAGCTCCGCACTGACCAGCAGTACCTCGCCTACGGCCAGCCGCCGTATCCCGAAACTGCCGAGGCGCCGGCCGAAAAGGCGCCGCCCGCTCTGATCCTTGTTTTCCGTGATGGAACCCGGACTGAGGTGCAGGACTATGCGGTGGTGGGGAAGACTTTTTGGGATCTCTCGTCGCACGGCATGCGCAAATACCCTGTCTCTGAGCTGGACCTGCAGGCGTCCATCAAGGCCAATCAGGCGCGCGGCCTGGAATTTCCGGAAGTCAAATAAGCTTGGCTAGCGCCAGGTCACGCTGGTGGTCTTGCCGTCGTCTTTAGTTTCGCCGGCAATGGCGTGCAGCTTGAAATCCGCTCCCGCCTGTGTGAAGTTCGCCTCCACCCAACCTACCGCCTCGCCGTCCGCGAAGTTGTAAGCGACGGCAGGCAGATTGATCAGGTGCAGCCCGCTGCGTTTCTCAAAACGATAGACATGCATATGACCGTAAATCAGCGCTTTTACCTGCTTTTGGCCATCTAGGATGCTCAGCAACCGGTCGGCATCCACCAGCGCCCCGTCGCTATCCCCATCCGGGTTGTGGTGAACCATGACGATGGTCGGTTTCTGCGTGGTGTGCGCAAGCGAATCAGCCAGCCACTCCCGCTGCGATTTGCCCACTTGCCCAGCGGAAACATTCGTGATGAACAGCGAATCCAGCAGCACGAACCGGAACGGGCCGGAATCGATGGAGGTCACCAGTTTCTTTTCCACTGGCTGCCGGTCTCCGGCCAGTTTGGTCAGTGCGCTGCGGGCATTCTTTCGGTCATCGTGATTGCCCAGCGTCACCACCAGCGGAGCTTGATCCGCCAACGGATCGATGAAGCTGGTGAAGCGATCGTAATCGCCTGGCTTGCCCTCCAGCCGCGCCAGATCTCCGTTGACCAAAATCACATCGAACTTCGCCGCCTTCACCTGCGCACAGACCTTCGCCAGATTCTCATGCGGCTTGAAACCTCGATAGGTGTCGGAGGCGTCAGCGGCGATGTGGGTATCGGAGAGCAGCGCCCAGCGAACGCTCTCCGCATCGGCGCGGAGCAGTGGTGAGGCCGCATAAGCGGCGGCGGCAAACGAGGTCTTGAGAAACGCGCGGCGGTCGACGATCAACGGCATGGGAACACTCCTCAGAATTAGTTGTAGCGCGAGGAGGTTTCAAAGAAATTGCAGCGCGAGAACGGACTCATCGCGCTTTCGGCGCCGCCTGCTTGTCTTCAAAAAGCTGTTTGACGTCTTCCAGCTCTTTCCTCAGCCGTCCCGAGCGCCGCGCCAAGGTGACAATGTATACCAGCACAATGAGCCAGGCGGCCAGAAAGCCGTAGAACATGAAGGTGAAATTTCGTGCGTCCATGATAGTTTCGTTCCTCTTGGCTACATCAGCCGGCGGCGCAGAGAGTCAATTTCGCGAGCCGTCGATTCCTGGCGCGCGCGCAGAATCACCAGCGAAATCGCAATTAGCAGCAGCGGGATCAGATTGCGGTAAATGGCGGCCTCCATGGTGGGATCCATGCTGCCTCCGCCAGTCCGGATACTCAGTACCGGCCCCGGATGCTGAGTTCTGAACCACTCGATCGACTTCCAAACGATCACGATATCCACGCAGCCGAAGATGGAAAGCGCCGCCGAAAGCCGCGCGCGTTGCGTCGGTTCATCGATCGATTGGCGCAGCAGAAGATAGCCGAAGAAGATCAGGATGCAGACCAGCATGGAGGTGAGGCGATAATCCCACGTCCACCAGATCCCCCAGATGATGCGCGCCCAGATGCTCCCCGTGACGATGTTCACGCAGGCAAAGACCAGCGAGACCTCGTTGATGGCAGCGGCGAGCGAATCCCATTTCAGATTGTTGGTGGAAAGGTAAACGACGCTGAGCACCATCGCCACGAAGAACCCGATAAAGGCCGTCAGGGCGGCCGGAACATGAAAAAAGATGATGCGATAGATGGCGCCCTGCTGAAGCTCATCGCCCAACACCATGAAGATCTGGTAAAGGTTATAGGCAAGCAGGATTGCGGCCAGCCCAGCGAACGCGTAAATCAGCCTGTCCACGACGACGCTGTTTGCGCTTGTAGCAGGACCGGATGGAACGGCCGCATCCGATGAGTTGAGGGGCTTGGTCTGAATACTCATAGTTGCCTCATTAACACTATTTGAACAAATCTCGCCGGCCTTAGCGCAGACGGGTGAAAAAAGTCGAGCACCACGCCTACTGAGCCGCGACCGTCAGAACGTGTGAGAAAAATCGGAGCAAGACAGCCGCACCGCGCCTTCCGAGCCGCGACCGTCAGGGGGCGACCGCGGTGGTGGTCCTGTTTGGCAACCGGTCGCTCCTAACGGTCGCGGCTCTGAAGGGTTGCGCTTGCCTCAGTTCAGCAGAATCGCCTCCGCCAGCAGGATCGCGAGGCTCGTGAACACGACATCGAACACAATCAACACGCGGCCCCATAAAAGAACATCCGGCGTCAGCGGCTGGTTCGTCAGCAGCGCCCCAGTCAACTCAATCGCGCCCGTCAACAGCGGGATCATCAAAGGGTAAATCAATACCGGGAGCATCAACTCGCGGAGACGAAGATTCACCGTGAGTGCGCCGAAAACCGCGCCCACAATGGAGAGCCCCCAGGTGGCCAACACGAAAACTATGAAAAGGGCGGGAAGACGCCGCGTCCAGTTCATGTTGTAGAAGATCCCGCACGCAAACAGCGAGACGGCTTCCACAATCAACAAAAGGACGAAGCTCGCGAAGGCCTTCCCAACCACCAGGCTGGCCGCGGGAATGGGAGAGGCCATCAGCGCATCCAGGCATTCGTTGGGCATTTCGCGAGCGAAGCCTCGGTTGAAAATCAGCGCCCCGGCAAAGGCGAAGACCAGCCAAAGCAGCTTGCCGGCGAGTTCGGCGGGTTCATCGGACGCTGTGTCGAACGCGAAGCTGAACAGCAGCAGAATCACGATGGCGAACGCGCCCGCGGCATTCAACGATTCCTTGGTGCGGAACTCAACAGCCAGATCCTTGCGCGCAATCGCCCAGGCATAGGAGAGGCCATTCACAGGATTCCCAACTCCTCGCGAATGCGGTAGAGCGTTCGCGGGTCTTCCACCATTTCGTCCGTGCGGCGAGCGAAGTAGCGAAGCTGCCCCTGGTCAAGCAACGCGACATGCGAGGCGATGGCCAGCGCCTCTCGAATCTGATGGGTGGAAAGAACCATGGTGGCGCCACGCGCTTGGGCTTCACCCAGCAACTCGCCCAGCATCGCGATGGAGCGGTCGTCGAGCGATGTGAAGGGCTCATCCAGCAGAAAGAGTTGGGGTTCGTGCTGGAAGGTGCGGGCCAACGCCAGCCGCTGCCGCATGCCCCGCGAAAACTGACGGACAGGCGAGTCAGCCACCCGGGCCAGATCGACGCGCTTCAACCACCTGTTCAGCGCCGTTTCGTCGAGCTTTGCCCCCGCGGCGCGCCCGAAGAAACGTAGATTTTCGCGGGCGGTGAGGTCCTCGTAAACGCCGATCCCGTGTCCCAAGAAACCGGTTTGCCGCCTGGCCTCCGCACTGCGAACCTTGCTGCCTAAGACTTCAATGGACCCGCGTTGGAACGGGCTCAGGCCGGCCAGAACGCGAAGCAGCGTCGTTTTGCCGGCGCCGTTGCGGCCGAGCAGCGCGCAGCACGAACCGGGCTCCAGCCCGAGTGTGACTTGTTTCAGTGCGGGAAAATTTCCAAAAAACTTCCAAACATCGTCAAGGGCTATGACGGCCATGGAGGTCTATAAATCCCTCACCGGAGACAGGCGATAGAGCAGCACGAAGCCGATCGCCAAAATTCCAAAGGCCAGTGCCGCCAGATAGGGCAGCCGCTTATAGACGGGCGGGGGGTTCGATTCAACGGCCGGCGAATCGCTGCTGTCGGTTCCAGCGTCGGCCTGCGGGCCGCGCAGGCTGCCCATGCCTTTGATGGCCACTGAGTAGGCGCCCGTCGCCGCCAAATCGTAAATCGTGGCCTGCGTACTCGGCTCCGTACCCAGCTTCCGGATGTCATCGCTTTCCAGCACCACGCCCGCCGGCGCAATTAAACGCAACGGACCCGAGGGCTGACCCTCAATTCCCACCACTTTGCCGACAAACTTCGCGGCATCGGAAGCCGGCAGCACGTAGGAGATGGTGAATTCCGTCTGGCCGGGCTTGATGGGGAAATTGACCTTGTAGACGTCCGGCTGATTAGTCTTCTCGCCGGATCGAGGTAGCGGCATGCCGCCCGGCCCCTTTACCGACACGCCCACCTGACCGTTGGCATCGGCCGGCAAGTAGAATCGCACGGCGCCCAGATCGTCATTCGAATACGTGGTATTGCTTTTGTTCTCCACCAGCATAGTCTCGCTGACTGCCATCTGCCGTTCAGCCGGCTCCAGCACCATCATGTGCTGCGCAACGGCCGCTTGAGCCGGGGATTTCGATGTTTCGAAGACCTGCACCGTAATGCCGGTTGTGGGCGCGCCGGGAGTCAGGAACTTCGTATAGGTGACGCCCTTATAGAGAGCCTGAACCAGTTGCGGCCCCGTTTGCGAAGCGGACAGATCGAACTGAAAATGGCCGGCGGCATCCGTCTTCGCGCTGCCCAGCGTTTGCATGCCCTGCTGGCCGGGTTGAATCACGCTGACCGTGATGCCCACGGCGGGCTTCTCCACGGTTCCATTCGTGACAGTTCCGTCGATGGCGGCAAAGAGAGGGACGGCCAGCACTAGCCAGACCGCGATGAGAGTCAGTTTCACGCCATCGCCTTTCCACACTCGCCGCAGAACCTTAGCGGCTTCTCGAACTCAGCGCCGCAATGGGGGCAGACAGTCCCGGCGGCCGCGACCGGAAGCTTCTTTGACGGCGCTTCCGCCTTTGGGGCCATTGGCTTTCGTGGCGGCTTCACCGCGGGCGTCCGCTTCGTTATCAGACCGAGCTGCGCCGCTGTGGATTCCATCTCCGCCAGTACCCCGGCGAGCTCCTTTTGCAGCGCCAGCTTCGTGGCCTGATAATCGGCGTCTGAGAGTTTGCCCAGCCGGTATTCAAACTGGAGATCTCGCAAGTTCTCATAAATCGCCGCCTTGCGGTCTTCCAGGTGCGCCAGCGGCGAGACGGGAATCGGTTCCGGCAGATCCTGGGGGCGGACAAAGAGCGTATAGAAAAGTGCGGCGAGAGTGACGCCAACAATAAGGACGATCGTCATTTCTGCTTCGTAGGTTGTGAGGGAGCGGCATGATCGCTCTCATCAAGTTCGCGGTCGATCTGGCCGCGGAACCGCTCCAAATCCGCGTCGTGTACAGGCTGTTGCGCTTCCGCCGGTTTCCGTGAATTGCGGCGAACCCAGGATGTGTAGATCCAAAAGCCAAGCAATAGAGCGAAACCCGGCATCACCCAGGTAAAAAGACCCCAACCGGTGGCGGGCGGCGACGCCAGCGCGACAACGCCTTCTTCCTGCACGATGGTCTGGACGATTTGGTCGTCAGTCTTGCCGGCGGCCTGCATGTCGTGAATCCGCCGGCGCATGGGGCTCGCCGAATGACACATGATCATCGGGCAATCGCCCACCGTGTTCCGGCATGCGCCGCAACGGCACGCCAGACGCCCTCCCACTCGCGCCACCTCCGGCGTCATCCAGGCCGAGGGATCCTGCGCCACCACGAATGAGAGAGACAGCATAAATGCCGCCGCCAATTTCAAGTTGGTGGAGCGCACAAGGCGAGGCCTTTGGATTGCCTTAGGACTTAACAGTTTGCGGTATGCTCGCAATGCCCACCACCTCCGTACGCGCATACTGCAGGCGCGCCTTGCTGGGAATCAGGCACACAATGGTGCCGGATAATAGAACCCAATAGCCAATCCAGATCCAGGAAACCAGCGGGAATTGGTAGAGCTGGAAGGTGGCCTTGCTGCCGTCCGCCAGCACACCGGAGTAGTTGATATAGAGATCCTCATTCAGCGCCCGGTGAATGCCGATCACGGAATTCTGCTGCTGGCTGGCTTTGTAGAGGCGAATCTCAGGTGTCAGCTCGCCGATGCTGCGGCCGTTTCGCAGAACGTCGATTGTGGCTTTACTGAATTCGTAGTCGTCATTCTGCCCGTCGTTCACGTTCAATAGCTTTAGGTCGTAGTGGCCGAATCGCGCGGTTTGTCCGAGGCCCACGTTTCGGGTCTCACGAAGGTTGAAGGCCGAGCCGGCAAAACCGACAAACATCACCACGATACCCATGTGCACGATGTAGCCGCCATACCGGCGCGTATTGCGCCAAGTCAGCTCGAAGGCAGCGCGCGGCAGGTAGATCTGTTCCTTCGCGGCAATGGCCCGCGAGCCTTTCCAGAACTCGGAAACAATCGTCGCAGTGACAAAGGCGCACAGGCCGAAGGCAAGGGTCGCCTCAAAATGCCTGACGCCTGAGGCGACTAATGCAACGATAGTGGCCACGCCCACGGCGGCCGGCAGCAGGAACGCCCGCTTCAAACTGTCCAGCGAACTCTTGCGCCACGCAATCAGCGGCCCTACGCCGGTAAGAAACAGGAGAAACAAAGCGATGGGGATGTTCACCTTGTTGTAGTAAGGCGCGTCAATGGTCTCCTTCTCGCCGGTCAGTGCCTCCATGATTACCGGGAACAGCGTCCCCCACAGCACGGCGAAACAACTCGCCAGCAGGATCAGATTGTTAAACAGGAAACTGGATTCGCGCGAGACAACGCTCTCAAGCCTTGACTCGCTTCTCAGATAGGGCAGATTCTTCACAATCACGTAGGTGATGAGCGCCAACGAAACCAGCAGAAATGCCGTGAAGTGCGGCTTGATCGGCGATTGCGCAAAGGCATGCACCGACGCCACCATGCCCGTGCGGGTCAGCGTGGTGCCCAGAATGCTCAGCAGGAAAGTGGCCGAAACCAGCACCATGTTCCATACTTTCATCATGCCCTTCTTCTCCTGCATCATCACGGAATGAAGGAAGGCGGTGGCCGTGATCCAAGGCAGCAATGAGGCGTTCTCAACCGGGTCCCAGCCCCAATAGCCGCCCCAACCCAACACTGTGTAGGCCCAGCCCATGCCTAGCATGACGCCTGTGCTTTGGAACAGCCAGGTCACAATGGCCCAGCGGCGCGTGGTATGAATCCATCCTTCGCCCGGTTGTTTGGTGATCAGCGAAGCCATGGCGAACGCGAACGGCACAATGAAGCCCACGTAGCCCAGGTAAAGCATGGGCGGATGAATCACCATCGTCCACCACTGCAGCAAGGGGTTTAATCCCTGGCCATCGCCCACATCGATAGGGCCCTTGCCAGCCATCAGTACATTGAACGGACTGATGACAAACGCGATCAAACTGGTGAAGAAGGCAAGCGTCGTCATCATGATGGCAATGACGATAGGCATCATGTTCCGGAACTTCCTGCGATTGGTGAAAACGACAATGGCCGAATACGTAGCCAGCAGCCAGCTCCACAACAGCAGTGACCCTTCTTGTCCGCCCCACCAGGCCGCAAACTTGTAGATGGAAGACATGGCGCGGTTACTGTGGGCCGCGACGTAAGCCAGCCGGAAATCGCCGGAGACCAACGCGTCGATCAGCAAGCCCGAGGCGAGGGTGAGTAAACCCCAGGCAGCATAGACTGAGCGCTCAGCGCTCACCACCAGAAACGGACGTTTCGCATACTTGCCGGCGACTGCCGCCACCACCGCGAAAACGGCGAAGCAGAAGGCCAGCAGAATGGAGAGCGCGCCTAAATTCTCCATGAGATTCTCTTGTCTCCTCTATCAGAACTGGCGAGGCATCCCGAGTGGATCGCCCGCAACACGTAGTTTAAGACGCTCGTCCTGACCCGTTGGTAATGGAAGTGACCTTGGTAGCCGGCGTTTCGTGCGAGAGGCCCTTCTGTTGCGGCTTCTGTTCGTACTTCGAAGCGCATTTGGCTTGGATTTTCTTTGCCTCAAAAACCCCATCCGGACCCAAGCGGCCATCGGCCAGCGCCTGAGCGCCATCCTTGAAGGTATCCGGCAGCGGATCGGCGCCATCGTAGACCACCTTCAGCGTTTGCGGGCCCTGGTGCAGCACGAACGTGGTCTGGGAGCCGTTCTTCAGGATGGAGCCTTGTTCAACATCGCCGCCAACCCGCAAGCGTTGGCCGGCAGCCGTGTTCCCCATCTGCTGCAATTCGCTGATTGTCCGGTAATACATCTTGCTGTCGCTGATTCCCCCGGCGGCGAGCCACACCAGGGAACCGATGATGACGGTCATTAAAATACCGAACTTGAGGTACGTTTTCATAGAGGGGCCTGTCCTTAGTATACGGGCCTCCAGCCCGAGTTCAGCCACAGCCCACACCAACGCGATCGGGCCGGCTGCGGGGGAATAACCTTAAAGGGCCGATCATTGCATTGTCCTCACGCTCGAGAATGTGCATACAAGCCATTGAGAGATAAGCAACTCGAGTTAAAACTGGCCTGTTACTTTCGCGTGTCTGTCCAGGCATCGAACTGCGCCGGGGCAGCTCTGTTATCGAGCTAGCGCGGGCGCTGATGTACCTGTGTTAGTGTGGGCGTTTGGGGTAAAGGACTGATGGTTGGTGACCGCCCTTCGTCGAGCCATGACAATGGCTCGAATCCAATCAGCGACCCCGCCGATCCACAGCCCGAATCGATCACTTGGCTCCTGGCTTGTGTACGCCAAGGAGACTTCGCTGCCCGAGAGGAATTACTACGGCTCGTCTATGGCGAACTCCGCCGCTTGGCCGCCATTGCCTTTCGGCGAGAAGCCTCCGGCAATACCCTCCAACCCACGGCGTTAGTACACGAAGCCTTCATCCGGCTCTTTAGCGGTCCCGTGCCCGCCTTTGCTGACCGCGCACACTTTCTCGGCATCGCTGCGCGGGTCATGCGGCAAGTGCTGGTGGATCACGCAAGAGCCCGGCGTGCCCAGAAACGCGGGGCCCAATTCACAGTTCAACTGGGTGATCACATCGCCGCGGCTGCGGCAAATAAAGATCTGCTATTGATCGACGAAGCACTCGACAAGCTTGCGAGCGAAGATCCGCTCCTGGTTGCTCTTATAGAGATGCGTTTCTTCGCCGGAATGACCGCCGAGGAGACGGCCGAAGCACGGGGCGCATCCGTGCATGTGGTCCGGCACGATCTTCGATATGCCCAAGCCAGGTTGCGGCAGATCATCCTAGGAGACGGCCAGCCCCCTCTCTGACGGGCTTAGGGCGACGGCCAGCCACCTGTTTAAAGCGGCCGGCAGAAGAAGAAATTCCCCCGCGCCGGCCGGTGCTCTTTTTTTGCGAAATCCCCGCGCGAATTCCGCATTCAGACCAGAAGCGCCTGGACTAAACGCCAATTCCCTTGTGCCCGGCCTTCGACCTGGAAGGAACAAGAGCCCATGAACTCGCCGTTTAGCATCGCTGAAGCCCTTTTGAATGTCCTAAGAAGGCTTACTCGCGCCATATCACCATTTACGTCAAACACCCCAAACCGGAGCCAGAGAGCTCTCATATTCGCCTTGCTTGCGGCGCTGCTGTGCGCTGCCGCCAGTGAGGCCCAAAGCCCGACTCACGGCGCAGTTGGCCAAACACCCGACGTTGTTCAGAACGGAAGCGCCGTGCTGGTGTCGCACTTCGAACCGACTCAGAAGCTGCGCCTAGCCATAGTGCTGACGCAACCTCATCTGGAAGAAGAGCAGCAGTTTCTCATGGACGTGCAGAATGTGCAGTCGCCGCTGTTCCATCACTTCTTGAGCGATGACGAGTGGAACACCCGCTTTGCTCCTTCGGCGGCCGATGAAGAGGCCGTCGTGGATTGGGCGACTAACCAGGGCCTGACTGTTACGAATCGTTTCCCCAACCGCTTTCTGGTGGACGTGGAGGCTCCTGCCGCAACGATTGAAAAAGCCTTGAGCGTGGTCATCAATAACTACCAGGTGGGCGCCGAGACTCACTTTTCAAATGACCGTGATCCCGTGCTGCCGCCGACGGTCTCAGCGATCGTCGATTCCGTGCTGGGCTTGAATTCGCTTGAGCATGTCCTGCCCATGGGCGGAACGGGCCAATACGTGGCCGGGCCAATCTATTCGCCGGGCGCCCCAAAGACGGACCTGGGAGCATCGAGCCATGACGCGCCTGGGGGAATGGAGGCAGATGCCGCCATCCCGCTCAATGTCGCCACTCCCCCCAGCAATTATTGGCGGCCGAGTGACATGTTTTCGAGCAACGCCTATAACTATGGGGCTTTGATGAAGCAAGGCCATTGCTGCAACCCGCGGAATAACCCCGTCAACTCCCCGCCCGAGTCCTCAATCGCAATCGCCGCCTACGGCGACGTGGCGTTTAGCGACCTGGCCGGCTTTCAAGCGGGATTCAGCAATCTCGCCTATAACGTGCAGAAGTACGCTATTGACGGCACCTATACTTGTGGAGCCAACGACGTCAATTGCAGTGAGACCACCTTGGACACCGAGTGGGCGCTCGCCATGGCCAATAGCGAAGGTTCGAGCGCAAATACCGCCAAGGTTTACGTCTACGAGGGAGCGAATTCGAACGCGAACACCGTGGCCGACGTGCTGACCTTCATGGTGAATGGGGGCTATGCGCGCGTCATGAGCACCAGTTGGGGTTGCGCTGAGAGTGGTTGTTTTTCGGCAAGTTCGATGAATACCTTGAATGCCATCTTCTCCGAAATGGTGGGAAAGGGCTGGACACTTGTGGCCGCCACCGGCGACCAGGGCGCTACTGCGGGTTGCGGCACCACCCTTGCCGTCCAATACCCGGCTTCAGACCCTAACGTCACAGGAATCGGCGGTACCCTACTCAGTGGCGGTAAGGAGGTTGCCTGGACCGGGGGCACGGGCAAGGGTTCCTGCAGCTCCAACAACGGCGGCAGCACGGGCGGCTTCAGTTCTTATTGGAAAGCGAGTTCCGCGCCTTACCAGGGTGGCTTAGGAAAGACCTACCGAGCCGTGCCCGACATGGCACTCGATGCGGCTACCGGTCACGATGTCTACTTTAATGGCGGCTGGACCCACCCTGGCGGAACCAGCATTGCCGCGCCGATGATGGCTGGCTTCTTTGCCCAGGAGAATGCTTATCTGCTGACACTGGGAAACATCTGTGGGGCAGGAGGTGGAACTTCCCCGTGCGCTCCGATGGGAAATGCTAATTACCCGATCTACACACGCGGTTTTCTGCTCTCAGAGGGATTCCAGATTCACGATCCCTTCTACGACATCACGTCTGGCTGTAATTCGAACGACATCACCGCGGCGAATCGCCTCACTGCCTTTTGCGCTGGAACCGGCTTCGATGAAGTTACCGGATGGGGCTCCGCGAATATGCTGCAACTGGCGTGGGCCATCAATTTTCAGCTTGTCGCCAGCGACTGGGGTTCACCAATCATCCAATTTTCCGGGCCTTCGACGGCGAAATGGTACAACACCGACCAAGTAATCAGTTGGACCATCAGGGACAACACAGGCACATCGCACGCTGGCTCCGGCATTGCCGGTTTCACACAGGGTTGGGATTACATGCTCCCTGACTCGCTTAGTAAGCCGAACGGCGGAACTGGAGACTCATTCTATAACGGTCCGCAGTTTCCGAACGTCTCCGAGGGTTGTCTTTCATTACTCTCCCATAGCTGCGGGGGAGGCGGTCTTGCACAGGGCTGCCATATCGCCCACGTGCAAGCGTGGAATAACCAGGGGATTACATCCGGCGACCAAACGTTTGGACCTCTCTGCTACGACTCCGAAGCGCCATATACATCAGCTGCACTTCAAGGCGTCTTCTTCGGAAACGGCGCGTATATTTCGCCTGTGACCCTTTCGCTGAACGCGTACGACAACGAAAGCGGCGTGGCGGCGACTTACTACAACGTGAATGGAGGGCCTTATCGCCAATACACCGGCCCGACCACGTTCACTGCTTTTGGCGCTTATACGATTGCGTATTACAGCACAGACGTGGCCGGCAATGTGGAAGCGGCGCAATTCAGCAGCTTCTCTATTAGAACCACAACAACCACATCGCTGACGTCCTCCTTGAATCCATCCACCTATGGGCAAAACGTCCTCTTCACAGCAAAGGTTGTTCCTAACCAGGCGCTTCCCACGGGAACGTTTCCCACCGGGACGGTCACCTTCATGAATGGAGCTACTGCCCTGGGCACCACCTCTCTTAATGCGGGCGTCGCGTTGCTTTCTTCCGCGGGCTTACAGGCTGGCAAACCGGCCGTCACGGCCATCTATTCGGGCGACGGTCACGACACCACCAGCACGTCATCGCCGCTCAGTCAGAAAGTGAAGCAGGCGTCGAGCACCACCAAACTCACCACATCAGAAAGCACCGTCGTCTACGGAACCCAAGTGAAGCTAACCGCTTCCATCACCTCTGCCGATGGCGGATCCGTTAGCGGCACGGTCACGTTCATGGACGGCTCCACTGTCATCGGAACAATACCAGTTGACTCCAGTCTGAACGCTGCTGTGTTGGCTGTGGAGCTTACTCTTGGCAGCCACGCGGTGACGGCCTCCTACAGCGGCAGCACAAATGACTTGCCGAGTGCTTCAGCAGCTCTGACGGAAACCATTAATCGCGCTCCATCGAACGTGGTGATTGAATCTACGAACACCCCGACGGCGTTTGGGCAACCAGGGCAGTTACTGGCTTCGGTGACCAGTTCCGGCGGCGGATTAGTCAGCGGCACCGTCACGTTTAAAGAGGGAACCACCACCTTGGGAATTGCCAACGTAATTACCCTTCTCGGAAAGTCTTCCACTTCCTTGGCTACCTGGGATATGAGCAGCTTGCCGGTTGGCACTCACCTGATCGCAGCAGCCTACAGCGGAACGGCCGAGAATCTTCCATCCACCTCGGCAGTATTCACTCAGGTGGTGAACCAGGCAGCCACCACCACAATGCTTCATACAACTCCGAATCCGTCCTCTCCCACCCGAGCGGTCACACTTTCGGCTGAAGTCGTGTCGGTATACGGCCAGCCCATCACCACCGGGACAGTAACGTTCTTCGATGGATCTTTAACCCTCGGCACGGCAAACCTCGATGCCACCGCCGACGCCACAATGACAACCAAACTGGGAATAGGCACACATTCTATTACCGCTGTATATAAAGGTAGCGCCAACGATCTGACCAGTACCTCCCCGGTGGTGACCCAGGTCGTAGATGGCCCACCGCACCCAATCCCGTGCCTCCCTGGCCGGTGTATGTAGGTCGAACGCTGAGACGGCGACCTGAAACCGTAATCCAGTAAAGAGCAACTGACCATGACGAAACTACTTACGCTCATTGCGGTACTGACCCTCGTCTCGGCGGCGCACGGCGCGCCGCCTGAGACGGTCCATTTCCAAAGCCTGGATGGCCAGACTATGCTGGTGGTTTACCTGTTTCACCCTGAATCAGGGAAGGGCGAGAAGGCGCCGGCGATTGTGATGCTTCACGGACGCGCCGGCCCATTCTCATCTCTCGCCAAGGGCGTTTACGATGCAAACACGCTATCGAAGCGCCATAAGGAGTGGGGTGAGTTCTGGACAGCGCGCGGCTACTTTGCCATGCTTGTGGACAGCTTTGGTCCTCGCGGGTACCCGGAGGGATTCCCTCGCGGCAGTTACGATGAGCGGCCGGCAGAGGTGAGCGAACAAACGGTGCGCCCGTTGGATGCCTATGCCGCGCTCAAATTCTTGCGTGGCCGCCGCGACGTTAACCCGGAAGCCATTGGGGTTCAAGGCTGGTCTAATGGCGCATGACGGTCCTGGTGACAATGGGTAGTAATCCTCCAGGCTTGGCAGAACCATCGCCCTCCTCTGGGTTTCGGGCTGCGCTTGCCGAATATCCTGGCTGTGGCATGGATGCGGTCAAGGAGGGCTACCGCAACTACGCGCCCCTCCTGATGATGCTGGGTTCAGCCGACGAAGAGGTCTCGCCTGAGCGCTGCCAGAAATGGGCCGCGAAGGCCAAAAAGTCCGGTAGTGAGATTCAAGTCATTCTTTACGAAGGCGCCGAACATAACTTCGATGACCCTGGTACAAAAAAGCAGGCTAATCCGGCGAACCATAAAGCGACTGAAGACGCGATGTGGCAAGCCGGGGACTTCTTTTCCCAACATCTGCGGCAGTAAACATTCCCCGCTATACTCCAAAATGCATGTCGAGCTTTGATCGGACCGCCCTCCGCGATCTTTTCCGGCGCGCCCTTGAATTGCCTGCGGAGGAGCTCGATAAACTCCTGAATGATTTGTCGCCTGATTTGCGGGCAGAACTGAAAGCGCTTCTGCGAGCTGACCAGGACGCTGCCGCGTTTCTGGAGCGCGGTATTGCCACTGAGCTTTCCGACGGTCCAGCCGCTGGCGAGCGATTTGGCCCTTTTGAGATAGATCAGCCGCTAGGCCGTGGCGGCATGGGCGCGGTTTTCAAAGCCCACCGCGTGGACGGAGAAGTTTCGCAGATTGTTGCGGTAAAAGTGGTGCGGTCAGGGGTTTTAGCCCCCCGCGCCGCTGACCGGTTCCTGCAGGAGCGCCAGTTCCTGGCAGGACTCTCGCACCCGAACATTGCCCGCCTGATTGACGGGGGCACGAGGCCGGATGGCGTCGCCTATCTAATCATGGAGTATGTTGATGGTCAACGGATTGATCGATTCTGTGACCAGCGTGAACTCTCTATCCGGCAACGCCTTGAATTATTTCTACCGTTGTGTGGCGCCGTTGACCACGCCCATCGCAAGCTGATCATCCATCGCGATCTGAAGCCGTCAAATGTTCTGGTTACCGACGACGGCCGGCCTAAGCTCCTTGATTTCGGAGTCGCAAAAGCCCTTGACGCGACGTCCGCTACAGAAAACGCGGCCGGAGCGACCCAAACCATCGTCCTGACGCCGGATTTCGGCAGCCCGGAACAGTTGAAGGGTGAGGAGATTACCACCGCAACAGACGTCTACGGTCTGGGCGCCCTTCTTTACTTCCTTCTTACCGGTAGTCCCCCTCACAAAACGGAGGGCCTGTCCGGCAGGGCCCTCCACCGCGCCATTTGTGAGACGCCCCCCACCAAGCCAGCGGTATTGCGTGCCGAGTTAAAGGGCGATCTGGAAAACATCCTTCTCAAAGCCCTGCATCCTGAACCGGAGCGCCGTTACCCGACCGTCCGGGAATTGGCTGAAGACGTTGAGAGTTACCTTTCGCATCGTCCGGTCCGCGCCACTCCGGATAGCCCTTTTTATCGAGCCAGCCGTTTTGTGCGGAGGAATACGCTGGCCTCGGCGGCGTCGCTAGTTGCCCTGCTTGCCGTCGGAGGGGGCCTTGGCGTGTCGCTGTGGCAAGCACGGATCGCGTGGCGGGAAGCTCAGGCGTCGGCGGCCGTTGAGAAGTTCCTGACCGACATCTTTCGTGCTAACAGTTCGGCGCAGGAAAACCCGATTAAGGCCCGCCAAACTACTGCGCGCGAACTGCTTGACATTGGCGTCTCTAAAATTGACGGCGAGCTGGGGAATGCCTCGGTTGCCAAGCAGCGAATGTTCGTCACACTTTCAGGCTTGTACCGCGATCTAGGTCTTGACGATCAGGCTGTGGCGCTGGGAAGGAAGGCGGTGTCGTCGGCCAAACAAGTGTATGGAAATGACGATCCAAGAGTCGCAAGCGCCCTGGTGGATTTGGCCGGCGCGATGCACTCTTCGTCCTCTGTAAACGATGAAGAAGCAGTACTCACAGAGGCCGCCAGTATTTTGAATCGGTCTGGCGATTCATCGTCGGTGACCCGCGCTGTTCTTGATGAAAAGTTGTCGGAAATGTACCAGTCCAGCGACTTGAGCAAGTCCATCGCTTACGCGGACCTGGCGGTGGCCATCCGGCGCCGTTATCCACCATCGGCCGACCTGGGCGAGGCGCTCTTTCTAAAAGGGTTGGCCTGCTTCCAGCGAGGCGAGGCCGAAAAATCGGTTGCTGCCCTGGAAGAGGCGCTGGTTGTTTCCCGGACGCAAGAAGGCGACCCGAATCCAAGTCTTCCGCGCTTCTACGGAACGCTCGGGCTGGCACAGTCCTCAGCAATGCATTTCACCGCGGCCGAAAAAAACTTGAAGTCCGCAATTGCCGCCGCAGTGGCTGTGAACGGCGATGATCACGTAGACACCATCATGGCCAAGCTTTACCTTGCAAAGTTTCTGGATGACTCCTCAAAACCAAAGGATTCGTTGCCTTACTTTCGCGACGCCCAAGCCACGGTCATGAAGACCCGAGGCCCGAACGACCCCTTCTTTACCCCGCAGGTCCTGGCTTTTTATGGACACGCACTAGGACACTTGGGACACCCTGAGCAGGCTTTGCCGCTTATTGATGAAGCCGTGGAAAACAGGCGGAAGAATAGGCCGGGCACTCGCTTTCTCGCGACCCTGCTTCAGTTCCGTGCACGCACTTTACTTGAGCTGGGATCCTACGATCAAGCGCGCGCCGCATTGAAGGAGGCGGGGGAGATTCTGCAGAAAGTCAATGATCCCGATAAATGGAGGAACTCCGCTATAGAGGCCGAACTGGCGCTAGCGGCGGGCGATGTACAACAGGCCGCTCGCCTGGTGGGACCCGAGCCTCACACGCCAGACTCACTCCCCTTCACCTACAAGGAACAGCGCTTTGCCTTGCTTTTTTCTGAAGCAGCTCTGGCGCAAGGGAACCCGAACGCCGCGATCCGCGTAGCTGGTGCGCTGCGTCACAGAGCAAGCAGCTCCGCCGAATTCAACTATCTCGCGGAAACCGAAGCTTCTGCCGCTCTGTTCGAAGGGCGCGCCTGGATGATGCTCCATCAACCCGAGCGCGCCTTGACCCTCCTTGAAAAGTCCGTTGAAATCCGGACGGCAGTGTTTGATCAAGACAGTCCGGCGTTGGCGGATGCAGATGTTGCGCTGGCAGAGTGTGAGCTTGAAATGGGAAACCGGGATACTGCAATAAAGCGCGCAAGCGACGCTAAGACAATCATCGCCAGGCATCCAAGAATTGGAAGGCAGCATTATGATCTAGTAAAAGACTTGGCAGCTCATCTATCCGCTTCGTGAACGGTGGGATGCAACGACGGTTCTGTCCACTAGCTACAGCCAGGGGCTGTGGCCTGGAGATCCCGGGGGCCCATCCTCTTAGGGACAGCCGGTCCTTCTGAACCGCGCGCGAAGTCCCTGACGGGCATGGCGTCATGATGGCGGAAACCATGCTTATCGCAGCAGCCGAAAGTGTGCAGGCGCCTTTCGGGGAGAAACGGCTTGGAAATGACGGCCCGCATTTCATTTCATAAGGGGGCTTGTGCAACAGGCTCACCCAGAAACTCGCGTACGGAATCTGTGCCTTCTTGGTCCATGCACCAGAAACTGCCAAGAATGCTTTGCCGACCGGTCGGCTACGAGGGAACAACCTCAAAGGGCCGCATCATCTCATTGTCCTCATGCTCCAGAATGTGACAGTGCCACACATAGCGGCCGGCGTAGCCATCGAACTTCACAATGATTCTGGTAATTGAGCCGGGCGTAGCGCGCACGGTGTCTTTCCGCCGGTGGCTCTCTCCGGCATCGCCGAACATGACCCAAGGCCAAAGCCGAGACGCCGGAGAGGTGCCGCCTAAGATTTGCTGCCGGGTTGGGCCGGCGGGGCCTACTCTTGCGGAAAGGTGAAATCGGGGTTGTAGCCGCCACCCGCGTCCTGGTCCAGTTCCGCCGGCGCGGGCTTCGGAAGCGTCGCCCCAGACTCCACAATCTTCAGCATTTCTTGAGCGGCTTTGTCCTGCGCCGCAATCTCGCTCAGAATTGGTTTGGTGATGTTCGGTGTGCGAATGTTCTTTTGACTCATGCCCCTTGCTTATCAGCCGCGCCGGCAAAATCGATGCCCAGACGCATCCGCGAACAAAAAAAACGGCCCGCTAAGTAACTGGCAAGCCGCAAGTTGCGCCTCACTGTGGCAAAATTAAGAAATTTCACTTTCCTGTGACTGGATCCATTCGAACCATGAACAACGCCAGAGTCTTCGCGTTTTGGGCCGTCCTGCTGGGGGCTTTAGCCTTACAAGCAGAAGTGCCTTCGGCAGTGGCCATCAAGGACGCCCGGGTGGTGACAGTGAGCGGCGCGGAGTTGCCGAAGGCCACGGTGCTCCTGCGAAACGGTCTGATTGAGGACGTCGGCCCCAATCTCACCATGCCGGCGGACGCTTGGGTCATCGACGGCGCCGGTCTGACGGTATATCCCGGCTTTTTCAACGCCATGAGCACCTGGGGCATTCCCGATGCGGCTCCGGCACCAGGCGCCTCCGGACGAGCGGCGGCCCCAGCCACGCCCGCGACGCCGGCACCCCGGGTTCGGGGTCCGGAAGACCGGCCGCAGAACTATTCTTATGAGCGGGCCGCCGATTTGGTGAAGCCCACCGACAGGCGTTTGGAGGGTGCGCGATCGCTGGGATTCACCACGTCAGCCACGTTCCCGAACCGAGGCATCTTTACGGGCTTAGGAGCGGTTGTGGATCTGGCCGGCGACCGCGGCGGCAATATGGTGGTGCGGCAGCCCATCGGCGAAGAGATTGTGCTGAGAGGCGGGGGATTCCGTTCCGGCTACCCCGGATCTTTGATGGGCCTCTTCGCTTATGTCCGGCAGATGTATCTGGATCTGGATCAATACCAGCAGGCAAAGCAAACGTACGCGGCACACATGAGCGGAACGCCCCGGCCTCCCTACGATCATTACCTGGAGGGTCTGCTGGAATCGCCGCGCATTCTGCTACCTGCCTCCGAAGCGCAGCAGATTGACCGGGTGCTGGCTTTCTCGATTGAATTGAAGCAGCCGGCTGTCCTCTACGGTCTGCACGAAGCCTTCAACCGCATCGACGAACTGAAGCAGGCGAACCTTCCCGTCCTGGTAAATCTGCATTGGCCGGAGAAACCCAGGGAAGCCGACCCCGCTGACGTTCCGGAGCTCCGGCAACTCGAGTTGCGAGCGAAAGCGCCCTCCGTGCCATCTCTGCTGAGCAAGGCGGGTGTGAAGTTTGCGCTGTACTCGGAAGGAGCGGACCAGCCCGCCGACATCAAGAAACAGGTCAAGAAAGCGATTGACGCCGGATTGTCCAAGGCCGACGCCATCCGTGCCTTGACACTGTCACCGGCTGAGATTTACGGGGTGGCTGACCGGCTGGGCAGTGTCGACAAGGGAAAGATCGCGAACCTGGTGGTGACCAAAGGCGACGCCTTCGAGGAGAAGACCACCGTTGAGTATGTGTTTGTGGATGGGGAGTTGTTCAAACCAACCAAGCTGGCTCCGGCGGGTGGGCCGGGTGGCGCCGGTGGCGGACCGGGCGGCGCCCCGAGCCCGCCTCAGAATACAACCGGCGCACATCGCGACAATGCCGACGACCTCGACCTTTCATCTCCCAACCGGACCGAAGGAGGCAACAACTGATGCGCCTCGTCAAATCGACGCTTTGTTTGCTGGTTGCGTGCGCGGCCTTACAAGGCGAGAGCATTCTCATTCGCAACGCCACGGTGTTGACCGTGTCGAAGGGAACCATTGAGAAGGGCAGCGTTCTGGTGGTGGATGGAAAAATCACCGCCGTCGGCAGGAACATCAGCGCACCGGCCGGCGCCACTGTTATTGACGGAACAGGTAAGTTCCTTTCGCCAGGCTTGATCGATTGCCACTCCCACACCGCCGTGGAGGGGGGCGTCAATGAGGGCAGCCTCTCCGATACGTCCATGGTGAACATCCGCGACGTCCTCGATCCACTGGACATCAATATCTACCGCGCGCTTGCGGGCGGATTGACGGTTTCGAATGTGCTGCACGGCAGCGCCAACGCGATCGGCGGCCAGACTATCGTCATCAAGTTGCGCTGGGGCAAGCGCGCGAAGGACCTGATCTTTGAGGGCGCGACGCCGGGCATCAAGTTTGCCTTAGGCGAAAATCCGAAGCGCCAGGGGTATCCGTCTGACCTCTTCTCGGGGGGCCAAGCGGCCGAACGCCGCTATCCGGGTACCCGTCTCGGCGTGGAAGACGAGATTCGCGAAGACTTCACGCAAGCCAAGATCTATCAGGCCAAATGGAAGCTCTACAACGAACAAGTGGCCAAGGGCGAACACCCCATTCCACCGCGCAAGGATCTGCGGCTGGAGCCGCTGGTGGAAGTCCTGGAAGGGAAGCGATACGTGCATGCGCACTCCTATCGCGCCGATGAGATTCTGGCGCTGATCCGCACCGCCGACGAAATGGGCTTCAAGATCCGGACCTTCCAGCACGTCTTGGAAGGGTATAAGGTCGCCAAGGAAATCGCCGCGCACGGCGCAGGCGCTTCCACATTCAGCGACTGGTATGGCTACAAGTATGAAGTGATCGATGCCACTCCGTACAACGCGGCCATCATGACCCGCAAGGGCGTGGTGGTTTCGCTGAACTCTGATTCCGATGAGCTGCAGCGCCACTTGAATTGGGATGCCGCCAAGACCATCCGCTACGGCGGTATGACGGAGGATCAGGCTCTGGCCATGGTCACGCTGAATCCAGCCAAACAGTTGGGGATCGATGACAAAGTAGGCTCGATCGAAGTGGGCAAGTCCGGCGATCTGGTGCTCTACGACAAACATCCCCTTTCGAACTACTCAAGGGTCTTGAAGGTATGGATTGACGGGACCCAATATTTCGATCGCGATCAGGACTTGAAGGATCGCGTGCAACTCGCGGCTCGAAAGAAAGAATTGCTGGATAAGGAAAAGGCGGCCGAAGACGCGGCAAAGCGTCAGAACGGCCCGGGCGGACGCGGATCTGGCGGAAAGCCCACCGGCCCGCCGGAGAAGAAGCCGGACACCCCGAATCCAGGACCGCCGAAGCCTGAATTGAAGGAGGCCGCGCGCTGATGCGATCCAAGGTGTTCCAAAATCCTCCATTGCTCGCGGCAAGCCTATGTCTAGCCGCTTTAACCCTCAGTGCAGCCGCTGACGATTCGGTTCTCATCAAGAACGTGACCATTCACCCGGTGACTTCAGCCGACATTGTGAACGGCTCGGTGCTGGTAGTCGACGGCAAGATCACCGAAATCGGCATCAAGGTGACGGCGGCCAAGGGCATTAAAGTTTATGACGGCAAAGGTCTGCATCTCTACCCGGGTCTGATTAACGCCGCCTCTAATGTGGGTCTTTCTGAGATCTCATCCATTCGCGACACGGTGGACCTGGACGAAATCGGCACCTTCAATCCGCAGTTGAAAGCGGAAGTGGCTTTCAATCCGTCGAGCGAACACGTGCCGATCGTGAGGGCGGCGGGCATCACCACGGTGCTCTCATTACCCGGCACGGGCGGCAACTTCCGAGGCGAAGGCGCCATCATCTCCGGGCAGGCATCGCTGATGCACTTGAGCGGTTGGACATGGGAAGAGATGGCGCTGAAGCGCGGCGTTGCGCTGGACGTGACGTTCCCGCAAATCCAGATGCCCTCACGCCAGATTCAGCAGTTTCTGGGCACGCCGGCGCGCACCTTTGCGGATGTCGAACGCGATTACAAACTGAAACTGGAGCAACTGAGCAACTTCTTTGAAGACGCCCGCCGTTATGCGAAGGCAAAGGCGGCCGGCGGCGCGGATTTCCAGCCCGATCCTAAATTTGAAGCGATGCTGCCCGTGCTGGAAGGGAAGCGGGCGCTCTTCGTGCGCGCTGAAAAGGAGCGCGCCATTAAGGACGCCGTTGAATTTGCGGACAAAGAAAAGATCAAGATCATCATCGCTGAACCGCGCGAACTGGGCGCCTCGGCGGCGCTTCTGAAGCAGCACGCCATTCCCGTGGTGCTGGGCGACACTTTATCTCTTCCCCTGAAAGATGACGACGCCTACGATTCTCAATACACTCTGCCTTCGCAACTGCAGGCCGCCGGCGTGAAATTCTGCTTTGGCACCTTCGATGTGGAGTTCGCCCGAAACGTGGCCTTCAACGCCGCTGCGGCCGCCGCTTTCGATCTGCCGCCCGGCGAGGCACTAAAGAGCGTCACCATCAATGCGGCCGAGATCTTCGGCGTAGCCGATCAGGTGGGTTCGATCGAAAAAGGCAAACTGGCGGATCTGATCCTGACCGATGGCGATCCGTTGGAGGCGAAGACCAGCATCAAGGCGATGTTCATTGCTGGGAAAGCCGTGAGTTTGGAATCGCGCCACACGCGGTTGAACGATCTGTGGAGTTCGCGCCCGTAACTATTTGGTATCCTCTAGGAGGAGCTTAGCCCTCGTGCGCATTCGTGCGCCTGCCGGGAACGGCTTTCCCAACGCCGGGTGGCTCTTTCCCAAGGCAAACGACAGAAAAGGATCACAGGTCAGAAGTTTTTCATGGCAAATACAGTTTCATCCATTAAGCGCGTGCGTATTGCTGAGCGGCGGACCGCCACAAACCGCGCCCGGAAGTCGCGCCTGCGCCATCAGATCCGGACCATGCGCCGCCTGCTTGAGCAGAAGGACGCTTCGGCTGCCGCAAAAGCCGCACCGGCCACCTACTCACTGGTCGACCGCGCCGCAAAGTGGGGCATCATCAAGAAAAACACCGCTGCCCGCTACAAGAGCCGTTTGACCCTGCGCCTCCGCAAGATCAGCACTCCCGCCGCTGCCTGACCCTGTGGAACAGAGATTTTTGCATCTCCCTTAGAAGCGATACAGTGAAGAGGTGAGCACGGCTGCCTCTCCTTCGCTCTCATCGCAGGCTACGCCCGCACAGCAACCCTCCCAATCCAGCTTCGCGGTCTTCGCATGGAGCGTGCTGGGCCTTAATCTGCTTGTCATTATCTGGGGTGCGTTTGTGCGCGCCAGCAAATCCGGAGACGGGTGCGGTGGACACTGGCCTTTCTGCAACGGACAGGTGGTCCCCACGGCCGTCGTCTCCGGCGCCTCAAAGTTCCAGACCATCGTCGAATTCAGCCATCGCGTCTCCAGCGGCATGGCATTGGTGGGCGTCTTCGCGCTGTGCGTGTGGGCCTACCGAAGCCTCCCCAAAGGCCATCAGGCGCGCCTGTTCTCAGCGTGGTCGGTGGTGTTCATATTGCTCGAAGGGGCGCTGGGCGCGGGCTTGGTCCTGTTCCGGTTGGTCGCGGGCAACACGTCCCTCACCCGCGCGGTTTACCTTTCGGCCCATCTCACGAATACCCTTCTTTTGATTGGCGCGCTCACGCTGACGGCATGGCTCGCCGGTCACCCGGGCGCGAGGATTCACGCGAAGTCCCTGCCGCGCGAATTGTTGGCGGCGCTGGCCCTAACCGTGGTGATTTGCATTACGGGCGCGGTGGCTGCGCTGGGAGACACGCTCTTCCCAGCCCTTTCGGTATCCGGCGGATTGAAACAGGATTTTGCCTCTACGGCGCCCATCCTTTTGCGGCTCCGTTTCTTTCATCCGGTCATCGCCGGCATTTCGGGCCTGGGCATTTTGATTGTCGCGCTCATGATTCCACGGCGGATGCGCGCGCAGCCGGTCCGCGAGATGGCCGCCCTAATCGTGTTATTGGTGCTGGTCCAATTTGCGCTCGGCGCGGCGAACGTCGCACTGCTCGCGCCTATCTGGATGCAACTGGTCCATCTGCTGGCTAGCCAGCTTCTTTGGATCTGCCTGGTTCTGTTCGCCGCGGAAATCGGGTCGCGCAGTTCGGTGGAACGGTCTGGCGGCTTCACCGAAACTGTGATCTCCTGACAGTCATGCGGGCTGTCGCTGTATTCCCCACCGAGAAGAAGGTTTCGCTGATCGACGATCACCCGGAGCCTGCTCTGGAGAGTCCTACCAGCGTGAAGCTGAAGGTGCTGGAAGTGGGCATCTGCGGAACCGACCGCGAAATCTGCACCTTCGAATACGGCGAAGCGCCGCCTCAATCTCCCTACTTCGTCTTGGGCCATGAGTCCTTCTGCGAAGTGATTGAGGTGGGTTCCGGCGTGCAGCAGATCAAGCCCGGCGATCTGGCCGTGCTCTCGGTGCGGCGGCCATGCCCTGAGATGTGTCCCGCCTGCCGCGTGGGACGCCAGGACTTCTGCTATACCGGCGACTTCAAGGAGCGCGGCATCAAAAAGCTGCACGGTTTCATGACTGAGCTGATTGTTGAGGATCAGCAGTATGTGTACACAGTGCCGCGGGAGTTGCGTGAGATCGCCGTGCTGACCGAACCGCTTACCGTTACCGAGAAGGCGTTCGATCAGTTGTCGACCGTCCGCGAGCGCATGCCCTGGCATGATCGAGCTTCGAATTCAAGCACGCGCAACGCATTAATCCTGGGCGCGGGCCCGGTGGGTTTGCTCGCCGCCATGAAGATGGTTCTGGAGGGCTTCAACACCTTTGTGTATTCGTTGGGCAAGGGCGATGCGGCCAAGGAAAAGATCATGAAGGATATCGGCGTCACATTCATTCCGGCTGAGGATGTGAAGGCATCGGATGTCCTGTCTCCCTGCGGCGGCCACGTGGATGTGGTCATTGAGGCGCTGGGCGCGGCCACGGTTTCGTTTGAGGTGCTGCAGGCGCTGGAACAGAACGCCATCTTCATTTTCACCGGAGTTCCCGGCCGCAAGGCGCCCATTCCGTTCGACCTCTCGGACCTCATGAAGGAACTGGTGCTCAAGAACCAACTGGTCTTCGGGACGGTGAATGCGGGACCGGCTCACTTCCGAAGCTCAATTGCCGATCTGGAGCGATTCAACGTCAGGTTTCCGCAAGCGGTTCGCGGCTTGATCACGGCGCGTATCGCGATGGAGCAGTTCGCCGGGCCCATCGATCAGCCGGTGGGGATCAAGAACGTGATTCAGGTGAATTAGCGGGGCAAATACTCGCCACGGGCTAAAGCCCGTATGGCCAATCTTCAGAATCTACCAGCACTGCGAAGATTTTCGTCAGGCTGCAAAGCTTCTCTTTCACGCGCACCCGCGGTTCCCGCGCTGGCGATCGTGAAAGAGCCTCTTCCGGCGGTTCGCAGAACAACGTAAGTCCCTTTGAAGCAATGATTTCCCAGGGAAAGGGGACACACCCCTTTTTCGAGAAACGGGTGCTCACCATTTTTCGGTTACTTGCTTCGATTCGCGTCTCCGTGAAGCGGTTTCCGGCGGGGTCGCGGAAAATGGTAAGCCCCTTCCCCTCAATGCTTTCCCAGGAAAAGGGACAGACCCTTTTTGCGGGGGAGACAGCGCTCAGTTTGCGACGAAGTCGCCCTATGCCACCCAGAAACTCATGCGCGGCTCTCAAACAGCCGAAAATGGCCAATTTTCACCCACCCTACTGTGTGCTTGTTGCCGCCGGGGGTGGTTTGGGCAGCGGTTTCGGCATCGGGACGCGCGGCATCATCTCCGCTCGCGTCGCGGTGTTGTAGACAAACCAGGCCATGATGGCCGAGGCCTGCATGACGTCGCCCTTCTGAACGCGGTCATACACATCCATGTTTGAGTGGTGAGTCCGGGTGCCGTACTCCATCGGATCCTGCACGAAGCTGAATCCCGGCAGGCCGATCCAGGTAAATGAAGTATGATCCGTTCCGCCCGGCCTCACGGTTGGAGGCGCGGTGGTTCCCAGCACGGCCGTGGCGCCCAGA
>CAJCIT010000165.1 GCA_903970405.1 Acidobacteriaceae bacterium
ATGGGGTTTTCCGGTTTCTGAGCGGCATAGGCCGGCAGAATCGCCACCGTGAACCCAGCGGCTAGGAGACATTTGACTGTCAGCGAATTAAAGTGAGATTGGGGCATTCAACGACTTTTATTAGGCGAATTATCAACCCTGGTAGGTGAATAGGTTGACCCAATCTGAGTATAACTCCGCTTGCTTGACGCCTATCCATTGATCGCCGTAGTGGGGCCAACGGGCTCGGGCAAGAGCGCGCTTGCGCTCCATTTGGCTGTGTTGTTCGGGGGCGAGATTGTGAATTGCGACTCGGTACAGTTATATACGGGGTTGGATATTGGGTCGGCTAAAACGCCGGTGGGGCAGCGGTTCGGAGTGCCGCATCATTTGTTGGACGTGATTGGTGCGGAGAGTGAAATGACGGCGGGCGATTATGCGCGGCACGCGGGGGTGGTGCTGGCAGGGATTCGGGGGCGCGGCGCTTTGCCGGTGATCGCAGGAGGAACGGGATTTTATCTGCGGGCGCTGTTGGACGGATTGTCGCCGGCGCCAATGAGAAATCCGGAATTGCGGGCGCGGTTGGCGATTGTGGCGCAGCGCAGGCCGGGAGTGCTGCACCGGTTCCTTCAGAAGAAAGATGCGAGGGCGGCGGAGAGAATTCATAAGAATGATCATCAGAAACTGATCCGTGCGATTGAGATGGCGGGAATAGTGCAGGAAGAGCGGCGTGGCGTGGAGGGGTTTCGCGTATTGAAAATCGGGTTGAATCCGGATAGGGTGGCGTTGTATGAGAAATTGGACCGGCGCTGCGAGTGGATGTTTGAGAATGGGTTGTTGGAGGAAACACGGGCGCTGCTGGAGAGCGGGGTGAGTGGTTCGGCGAAGGCGCTGGGAACGCTTGGGTATAAGCAAGCTTTGGCGGTGCTGAATGAGGGGATGAGTGTGGCGGACGCGATTGCGGAGTGCCAGTTGCGGACGCGGCATTATGCGAAACGGCAGATTACTTGGTTTCGGGCTGAGGCCGATTTGCGCTGGTTGAGTGGATTTGGCGGGGATGAAGCTGTGCAAGAGGAGGCAGCGGAGCTGGTGCGGGCTTTCTTGCGTTCCTAACCTGGGGACAGCCCGCATGTTTCCTCCATTCGCGAACGCATTCTTCTACCAGGTCTGCTGTCGGGCGGAACGCCACACGTCAAAGCATCATAAGCCCGCAGGTGCTTAACCGTTGCGGGAAAAGTCCGATGAGCCGTATGCTGCTCCTTATTACCGCCGAAACCGAAACGGAGCCGGGAGTGTCAACGACCTAATTTGGGCAATTATATAGTTGACTAAGCGGGCTAGATCGTTCATAATAAAAGCATGGAACCGACCAGCCTGCAAGAAGCCATCATATACTTCGCCGATCCCGACAATTGCCGGGACTATGTGGTAGCGCGGCGCTGGCCGAATGGCGTCACCTGTCCGACCTGTGGCTGTGCCGACGTGATCTTCCTGGCAAAGCAGAACCGCTGGCAGTGCCGTAACAAGCACTCACAGCGCCAGTTTTCTCTAAAGACAGGCACGATCTACGAAGACAGCCCGCTCGGACTGGACAAGTGGCTGACGGCTACCTGGATGATTTCCAACTGCAAAAACGGCGTGTCGAGTTTAGAGATTCACCGCGCCCTTAAAATCACCCAGAAAACGGCGTGGTTTCTGGACCACAGAATCCGCGTTGCATTCGGCCTGGAATCGCCAGACAAGTTTACCGGCCACGTCGAAGCGGATGAAACGTTCATCGGCCAAAAGGCCCGCAACATGCACAAGTCAGTCCGTGAGAAGAAGATCACCGGCACCGGCGGCAAGGACAAAACGACGGTCATGGGTATTCTCGAACGCGGCAAGGACGGAAAGCCCTCGCAGGTCCGTACGTCCGTTGTGGCGAATCGCCGGAAGAAAGCCCTTCAGGCTGAGATTCGAGAGCACGTACAGGCCGGTAGCGCCATCTATACCGATGCCCTGAAATCATACGAAGGGCTGGACGAATTCAAGCATGAAGTGGTTGACCACGCCGTGGAGTATGTGAAGGGAACCTGCCACACGAACGGCTGTGAAAACTTCTGGTCACTCGTGAAAAGGGCGGTCCACGGCACGTACATCAGCGTGGAGCCGTTTCACCGTTCCGCTATCTCGATGAGCAGGCGTTCAACAATCGCCACATGACCGACGAGGAGCGTATGGATATTGCCGTTCGTGGTATCGTCGGCAAGCGACTTATGTTCGATCAACTGACCGCGAAAGTCGGCGCGGAAGCATGAACGTTGCCGTACCCTAAACCTTCTCGCGGGAAACGCCGATAGGATAAAATGTCGGGACGCTCCCAAAAAATGAAAAAAATCAAGACCGTCGAACTGTTTGCCGGGATCGGTGGTTTTCGGCTGGCCGGCGACTCGCTCGGATTCAAGACAGTTTGGGCGAATGACATCGACGAAAAAGCATATACAGTCTACAAGGATCGCTTCGGTGATTGCGCGATAATCAAAGGTGACATCCGGCTCATTGACCCGAACACCATTCCAGATCACGAGCTTCTTTCGGGAGGGTTCCCGTGTCAGCCGTTCAGTAACGCGGGAAAAAAACAGGGTATCGAAGATCCTCGCGGAACGCTTTTCCAGTCCATCGTTGACGTGCTCAGAATTAAACGTCCTCGATATTTTGTACTAGAAAATGTGAAGCGCCTTTTGGAGATGGATCACGGACGGCACTTTTCAACGATCCTCGATTCGCTGTCAGCGCTCGGCTACGACATCGAGTGGAGACTGCTTAATGCATGTCACCTCGGACTAGCGCAGAATCGCCACAGAGTTTTTATTATCGGAGTCAAAGCGGATTTGCGAGAACCACACTGCGTCCGCCTGACTTCGGCATCTGAACTATCCGACCTCAGGCCTAGAGAGTTGGCGGAGTTGCTTAGCCCGGAAAGTTGGCGTTCGCTACAGAAGCCGAGGGCGACATTTCCGACGTGGGGAATATGTATCGATGGCCATTTTTCTGGTGCGGATATTCCAGATTTCCATGAGAAATGTCCGCCCGTGGTACTCGCTGACGTAATGGAAAAGGATGTTGATTCTAAGTTCGACTTCACGGAGATAACACTGAAGTGGCTGCACAAGAATACGCCCGTTGATCGTTTCGTCGATGGTGTGGAGGTCTTAAGCAACCAGGGCGGTGGAGCGCGGATGGGGTATACGCTGTTCGGAACTGCCGGGATCGCTCCGACACTCACCGCATCGACAAGCCGCCACTACGAGCGTTATCGCGTCGGGAATCGCTACAGGCGCCTGACTAACGTGGAGTATGCTCGGCTACAAGGTTTTCCCGAGGACCATTGCAGGACCGCAACGATATACGATCAGTACGTCCTGTTTGGAAATGCCGTTCCGCCACCGATGGCGAAATGGGTCATGAACCGGGTGCTTGAACCTGGCGTTGCAATACCATCCAAGGGAACGCAGATGAGAATGGCGCTCTGTGGATGAAGACCAAACAGCAACTCAGAGCGCTGGTACGGGATGGACTTGACGAAATCATTCTTGGCGTAAATGCCTCTCTTCGTGGCGATGGGAACCTAAAGGCGATTCGTCATATTTTGGAACGGAACGGAAGGGGTGGCATCATACCCCACTGGTTTGAAGACCTGTCGTCGAAAGGGACGCTTCCAAACCTTGACGGTAAGACCATTGGCAGTGTTATCGAAATGCTGCTAATTGCGATCCTTGAGACAGGGACGTTTCGCTCTATTGAAATCCCGCCGCTCCGCGTGAACCCGGCGCGTGGCGTAGATTTGCCCGACCTAGACCTCGGGATTAAATCTCCATCAAAGAACTACTGCACGAGCGAACCATTCTTTTCTGCCTACGAAAGACTGCACGGCAGCGAGTATGACGCCTTGGTATTGCTGACCGACTATCAAACAGCCAAGAAGCGGCCTCCGCTAAAACTCCAGATCATAAACTGGCGCTACGTTACCAAGTCGCAGTTGGCGGACAGGAACCTTTGTGCGATTGCCAGAAAACACCGCGCGTCGTTACTAAAGGGGAGCGATGGTGATGCCAGAACCAAGCGGATATTCCGGTTCTTGGCGTATGTGAATCAAAGCGACTGGCTCGGGAAAAGACTGGTTTCCTTGATCGATCACATGGACGATGCCACGAGCGTGCAGCAATTAATCTCGGCCGCCGACAAAAAATTCATAAAGGCCAATGTATTACGGCAACGGAAGGGCAACGAACCCATCCCAGATTCTTCACTGGAATCCCTTCATGGCGTGCTCGCGGCGAGTCCGCTTCTAATCGCCATTACAGATGCCGCCGACAACTGGGTGACCGAGAATCTCAAGGAAGCTGGCCGATTGCCGAATGAGAATGAATGGCACAGGTTAAAGACCGGCCCGCTGGACGGGTGCATAGGGATGAGCCCTGCTTTACAGTGGCGCTACAACTTCGGTCCCCTCTTCGGTGAACTTGGTGAAGATGATGAGGACGATGAGGAGTGAAAAGAAGCTAAACTGTGAGTAAAGAGACCCGTGCCGATGGCGTTCCACCACACCACACCGCAAAAGACGCGCCCGAACGACGCAAAGCTCCGCGAACTGATCCTGCTCATCTCCGAGTGGTGCCAGCCGGACGAAAAGTTTGGTGCGGTCAAACTGAACAAACTTCTCTTCCACGCCGATTTTTCCGCATTCCTGACGTACAGTGAGCCGATCACTGGGCAGGAGTACTTTAAGCTCCCGAATGGACCAGCGCCGCGCCGTCTGGTGGCAATCACAGAGGCAATGATTAAGAAGGGCGAGTTCGCGTGGCAGGAGGTGACGTACTACGGGTACCCACAGAAAAAACCCGTTGCTCTCCGTGCGGCTGACACGTCCAAATTCTCCGGCCCCGAGGTTGCCCTGATCCGCCAGACGGTTGAGAAATTCTGGAAAATGAACGCAACCGAGATAAGCGACCAGTCGCACGTATTTCTCGGGTGGAAAGCCGTGCACCTGAAAGAGACGATCCCATACAACACGGCGCTGGTCAGCCGAAGGACTCCCACGGATCACGAAAAAAAGCGCGGGTTTAAGGCTTCAGGTGCTCGCAGAAAAGCATCTGAGTGCTGCCCACTAAAATCAGGACCGTCATCTACGATGAGCGCTTTGAATACGAACTGGCCTACATCGACAATCACGCCAAAAGGGCCGATGAGTTCGTTGACGGCGCGGTGACCGTTTTGTCTCGTAACCCGGAGATTGGGTGTCAACTGGACACCTCAAACGTATGGTTCGTTTGCGGGCACACGGTTGACGCCGCGCTCTATTACACGTTCGACGCAGATCACGTTTACTTCCTATCCATAGAGAAAACGAAACTGCCGGAACTATGAACGGTTTCGGCGTTATGATGGAATCGGTATGAAACAAGCATGAAGAACGAACCGACGCAGGCCGAAACGATTGCAGATATCGCGTTGCGATGCGACGGCGCGAACCAGTTCGAGAACTTCGACCGCATGTTCCGGCACTCGCTGACGATCCCTAAAGCGGCTGTCGTTAAGGAAGAAGCACGGCTGAAGCGGCTGCGGGCAAAACGGCGGACGAAGCCGACTGCCTAAATCGCCGACCTGTCACGACACTACCAGCGTAGTTCTTGCTAGCCCGCTTAGTCAACTATATAATTGCCCTAATTTGGCCCCAACCCAGGTCACGGACGCCGAACTGAATCGGGATAGGGGGAAGCCTCGCGGCTCCCCTCCTCCCACACCACCGGACATGCGGGCCCGCATCCGGCGATTCGGCTGGTTTAGGCAAGGGGCGAAACTTTTAATCTCGGAATCCCAAGCGAGTCGAAGTAAGCATTGGGCAGCGCAATGCTGAGGGCAGGCGAGTTCGCCAGATGCCAGGGTCCATGAGCGCTACCGGCCGTTTTGGCGGCTAGATCTTTGCTCACACCCCGTTGGCGTAAATTGGCAAAACGCACCGTTCCTCGCTTCCACTGCTTCCAGATCGCCGACCGCAGCCGGCGCCGCATCCACTGTTCAAGACGTTCCAACACCGAAGGCGTTTCGCATTTGCCGAAGTAGCCGAGCCAGCCACGCAGATACGTAGACAGTTCCGTCGCCCTTCGTTCGATGCTCACTCCCTTCGTCCGGCTCGTCAGTTCCCGAACCCGCCTCTTGAACCGGTCCACCGCTTTCGGCGCGATGCGCCGTTTTGGTATGCCTGCGCTCGTGAAGCTGAAACCCAGAAACTTTCTAACCCATGGCTGCGCCACCGCACTCTTCTGCTGGTTCACCTTGAGCTTGAGCTTTACCGTCAGGAAACGCGTGACGCCTTCCATCACTCGCTCCCCCGCCCGCTGGCTACGAACGTAGATATTACAATCGTCCGCATACCGAACAAAGCGCAGACCGCGCCGCTCCAACTCCCGGTCCCACTCGTCGAGTACGATGTTGCTGAGCAAGGGCGACAGAGGACCGCCTTGCGGAGTCCCCTCGTCCACCGGACTCACCAGCCCGTCTTCCATCACCCCAGCCGTGAGAAACGCCCGGATCAGCTTCAGCATTCGCTTGTCGCTAACCCGTTCGGCGATCTTGGCCATCAGTTTGTCGTGATTGACTCGATCGAAAAATTTCTCCAAATCAAGATCAACGCACCAGCCGTGACCTTCCGCGATATACCGCTGCGCCTTAGCCACTGCCTGATGGGCCGACCGCCCAGGACGAAACCCGTAACTGTGTTCGGAAAACGTCCGGTCCCATTTGCCTTGCAGCACCTGCATCACCGCCTGCTGGATGAATCGATCCAACACCGTCGGGATGCCAAGCTTTCGCACCCCTCCGTCCGGCTTCGGGATTTCCACCCGTTTCACCGGCTGCGGCTCATAAGTCCCGCTCAGCAACTGTTCCCGGATCGCTGGCCAATGCTGTTTCAGAAACTCTGGTAAGTCGTGGACGGTCATCCCGCCCACGCCCGGGCTTCCTTTATTGGCCTTGACCCGTTTCAATGCCTGCTCGCAGTTTCCCCACTCGCAGACCTCCTCCATCAACTGCTCGCCATATGCCAGGCTTTCTGTCCCACGTTCCACCGCAAGCGATTCGGTCCCTTCTGCGGACACCCTCGGAGCTTCACTCCTACTCTCGTCCGTGAAGGCCAACTCTAGCTGGTTCTTCTGCCGCTTGTCGCTCATGAGAAACGTTGCTTACTTGCCTTCCTAATAACCCCTTACGGGGACCGTTCGGGCCTTCAACACTTGCGTGCCTACTATGCCCTCTGCTGACTTCTGCCGTCCGCTCAGGATCGATTACTCAATCCTCAGTCCTGAATCCAGGACAGAAAGGCAGATCTCCCGAGGTAAGTTCGACTGCCTTCCGCACGCAACCGCCGGATTTACAACCAGTGCCCTTGATGGATATGGACTTTGCGGTCGAGTGCCCGCTCGTCCGGCACCGTATGCCTTCTATCCGGTTCTTGTCCATCGGCTCGTACGTTTGCTCCACGCTTCTTTCAGACCCCGCCTCGCGACGACGCCCTTGCGCTTTGCTATCACTTCACCTCCATCAGGTTGTGAAAAGGACTTTCACCTTCGAGCTGTCGAACATGCTCGGCACACACTCCAGGAGGCGGCTAGAAAGCCGCCTCGCTGCCAAGAATGGCCGCCCTACGTGACTGCGAGAAACGTTGAACCTCGAAAAGTATTTTCGAGGCAATAAGTTGACCGAATAACTTGCGAGCCTCTGCGGTTTTGCGAGCTGCCTGCTCACCCTGGCGGGCCATTCGACTCCGGTCTGGGGCTGCGCCTGGTCGCCGGACGTTCGATGCAGAGACGGGAAAGGAATGCGGACGGCAATACTGGCATGTGAAAACGGCGCGGAGCGAGCCTTCTTGGGCGAGCGTGGACGCGCAAACGAATTGCGTGGTGAATTATGGCGAAGAAGCCTGGCGATCTGTCGGGTATGTGCTGGCGGATGAGAAGGGGATGCCGGTTTGGGTTCCGGTAGAGGCGGTGGAGGGGTGAAGGGGGGGAACCTATTTCTCTGCGAGCGGCGGCGGTTCTTGTCGGCGCGACCCGGCTCGGGCAAATGAAAAGAGATTGATTCGCGTTCACCGGCGCAACTTCGCAAAGTGACGCTGCATCTCAACTAGGCCCGACGATTCCCGCGCCGGATGTTTGCTCGTTGCCTTATGGAAGGCTCGCGATAGTAGCTGTAGCGATAGTAGATTGTCCGCATCGCGCACTCCCCGAAGGCGAATCTTCTCTAATTCGGGTCCGTACTCTTTCCGGGTCGCCCGGTGTGGAAGGATATGTTTCTAGAGTCTGGGCAATGCCTCGTCCGGAGTCATTCCTTCGTCAAGAAAGTCCTGATAGTTATCGACAAGGGCCGATACGGGCAACCGCGAACCGACAAAGACCGGATCACCGGAGTGCAGCCCAGGCACAGTTTCGATGAGGGGGCAGCCGGACCAGTCTTATGGCTTTCGCTTCCATCCTCACTATGATACTGGGTTTCTTGATCGTGGCAAAGAGCACGCCAGGGAAGTGGATCCATTTGTTAGGAGGGGGAGTGGCGAGGTTATATCGCGAAAAACGTATTTGAGTGTACTGTCCCGAATTTCCGTCCCGAATTTCCCGAATTTCTCCGAATTTCCCCGAATTTCCCTACGGCTGCGCCTGAGCGCGAAAAAGGGGACACTGCTGCACCATGCGATCCACAGTTTGTGGCATGTCGGACGCAACCCCGCAATGTCCCCCTTTTCTTTGCTGCGTTTGTGAGCCCGCGTCGGACGCGTAAGAAACTTAGGGCAAAAGGCGAGTAAAGAGTACAATGGTGCTCATTCCTTGGAGCGTGGGATGGCTATGGCGATACGAAGAGGCGAAGCAGGGATCGCAGTTGTGTTGGCTGGTTTGATGGTGGCAGGGTGTGCGGCGCGCGCACAGGATCCGGCGACGCCAGCGGGACCGGCACGCGCGGCAGGGGCGGCGCCCAGTGCGACCCCGACACCCTCGGCGGCAACGAGCGGTATGGGAGGCGAGCCGAACTTCGAGATGCAGTCGCTCTCGAAGAAGATCGATGATTTGCTGTGGTACCAGAAGCTGGGCGACGTTGCGGATATCGACAAAGACGAGTACACGGGGCCGGCGCAGGCGCATCCGCGGCACCCGAAGCAGCCGGGCGCGACGAACCCGATTCTGCTGCATCTCTACACGTTTATGCCGAAGAAGCTGGATAAGTCGAAACCGCAGCCGCTGGTGGTGTTCGTCCACCAGGGTGTGCATGCCAGCCTAGATACCTCGATAGACGCGCACCTGATTCGCGAACTGGTGGAGCAGGGATACACCGTTGTTGCGTCGGATTACCGCGGCAGCACCGGGTACGGCAGGGGGCTGTACGAGCAGTTCGACTACGGCGGGCTCGAGGTGGACGACGTCTACATCGGGATGAAGTTTATGCTTGAGCACTACAAGTGGCTCGACCCGAAGAGGGTGGGCATCA
>CAJCIT010000166.1 GCA_903970405.1 Acidobacteriaceae bacterium
TGTTTGGTTTCTCCGCTGTCGCTTTCCATCGTAGCGTTTTAGCACGCGTCAGCGGGTTCATGAAGTGTCCCGTTGCTTAAGGCAGTCTTGCGCATCGGCCAACGTTGGGGAAATTCTTGAGGCGAGCGTCATAGATCGTTCTCGCAAAGCAGCGGCCGGCTTCGGGGTTTTCGCGTTCAATCCATTCGCTCGGGCGTGAAATGTACTTCCATGCCCTTCACGGTACGCGAAAACCGCAATGCGGTAACACCGGAAACGAAGGCGCCGGAAACCCCAAACATTCAAGCCTGCCGTACGTGGTTGAGATTCCCAAGCCGCAAGTCTCGGGCGCGGAGGCCCCTGAATCCTTCGGCTCTCATTGCGCGCATGATTTCCAATTTCTCCTTATTCGAAATTTAGAGGTGCTGGTGTAAACAACTCGCGGATTGGCGGCACGATCACGCGCACAAAGGCGTCTTTGTGAAGCGACCATCTACCCGGATAGGGCAGGTGGATCACTCTTCCACTCCAGTTCGCGCCCGAAATAGCACTTGCGACGTTGCCCTCAATCGACCGGAGCAGCGTAGCGATCGTGGATGGCCGCATCTGAGCGATTGCCTTGGATGACGATGCTTCTGCAGCCCGGTGTGCGGCTTGACGCGATTTTGAATCCAGAGCGTCCACCGGCTCCGCACAAAGATCGATCAAATAGCAACCCGCGGCTTGAAACGCCGCTAAGAAGGTTTCGTCGCCAATGGACGGATCGGCGATTTGAAACGCTTCGCGCATGGCGCGATAAAGCCCTGAGTCGCCGCGGTAGAAGAACCTCCCCGACGCCGGCGGAGATTCGGCGATAAACAGCAATCGCACTGCCTCGGGGCGATACCTGTGTCGAAGCCGCTCGCGCTGGCGCAAATCCAGCACCGTCAGAGTAACTCAACATTCTGGTTGAGTTCAATCAAGCCACCCTTTTCCACGGCACAGTTGAGGGCCAGTTCTCCACCGAAACGCTTCACGATGTCCTTCAGCACGGCAGGGTCGTGTTGCAGAGTGTCGGGATCGTAGGTCGTCATGACACAGCGGGCACGGAGGCTGTCGATGTCGATAACGACGTCGCCGATTCGAAGCTTCCTGCCAGGCCAGGTGCGTTCTGCGAGTCCACTGACACCGCCGATCACCAGGTTGGGCCGCAGCCGGCGTCCGTCCTTGCCGAAGGCCGCAATCGCTCCGTCCGTCGCCACTAAGAGCGGCAGCACATCGAAGCGGTCCGCGGACTCGTTGTGGATGAGTTCCACAAGCGGGCCCGCGATTCCGCGAACGTCGGCCAACACGTCCGGATTGCTCCAGGGCCTCCCGTCGACGAGTGGAACTCCACCGGGATCCATCGTCCCTTTATGGCCGAGCAGCGCCGGGCGGGTGCGTGCCGTCACGACGCGTCCGTGCGGATTCACAACGAGAACCACCCGGTCACCGTCGATACCCAATGGCGTAACCGCTGCCCTTTCAAGGCGTTCCCCGGCCATCGATTTCACCGGATATCGCCAGATCTCCTTCACGTACATGGATACCTCCTCAGCGCACGCGCCGCTCGGCTTCGGTGATTTCGGCATCATTGATGCTCGCCAATCTGCGCCGCATCAGGCCGGCTTCATCGAACTCCCACAGTTCAGTGCCGTATGATCTGTACCATTGGCCGCCGGCGTCGTGCCATTCATACTCGAAACTTACGGCGATCCGGTTTTCACGAAAGCCCCATAACGTCTTCTTCAGGCGATAATCGAGCTCTTTGGCCCATTTCCTTTTCAGAAAGGCCACTATTTCCTCGCGGCCACAGATGAATTCGGTTCGATTGCGCCATTCAGAATCGGGCGAGTAGGCGAGCGCAACGCGTTCCGGGTCGCGCGAATTCCAGGCGTCTTCCGCCATCTGCACTTTCCTGGCGGCGCTCTCCGGCGTGAAGGGCGGCGCGATCGAAATGGTTGTTGTCATGTGAATTTCCCCGTTGTGGCGGGCCGTAACAAAGGCTTTCGACGAGCGAGACTATCTCGCGGGATTTTAGCGCCACAAAGACTGGCGACGAGATGAATTACTCCCGGTCGACCGGTTTTGGGTACGGGCTGAAGGCGTGAAAGAAAGATCCCGATGCGCCGGTGGAGCGCGATTCGATAGTGATGGTAGCGGGCGAGGGACTTGAACCCCCATGACCTTGCGGTCGGACGATTTTGAGCCGTCTGCGTCTGCCAGTTCCGCCAGCCCGCCACAGCGCAGTTTCCGCTCCTCCAATTTAGCATTTGCGAAGCTCCGGGTCGTCATCGCTCACGCGGGATCGAAGCTCAAGCTTCCCGGTTGATATACTTCCGCGAAAATGCCCGCCGATCTCCCTCCATTGCTTGAGTTCATCGATTCAATGAAGAGCCACGGCGCTTCGGACGAATTCGTCGTTGCTTTGTTGCGTCAAAATGGCTGGTCTGAAAGGCGCATCTTCCAGGCGTTCAGCGCCTGGTATGAGAGCCGGACGGGGAAAGCGGTCCCCAACGGCGGCGGGCGGATTGAGGCGGCCAAGGATGCATTTCTCTATCTGTTAGCCTTCATCACGCTGGGCATCTGGGCCATACAACTGGGTGCGCTGTTCTTCGTGGTCATCGACCGCTCATTTCCCAATCCGGTCATCGATTACCCGAATACCTTTGTCATCAGAGGCATTGCTGACCATTTGGCCAGCGTAATTGTCGCGTTCCCGCTATTCCTGCTCGTGACCCGAGGCATTGTACGAAGCGTCCAGAGGCAGCCTGAGCACCTTGAAAGCTCGGTGCGAAAGTGGCTCACTTATCTCGCGCTGGTGATTACGGCGAGCACGATGATCGGCGATGTCGTCACATTTCTCGCCTATTTTCTGCGCGGCGATCTCGACACGCGATTCATTCTCAAAGTGGTGACGGTGCTCGCAATCGCGGGCGGAGTCTTTGCCTATTATCTCGATTCGCTTCGCCGCGATAACGTCTCATCGGCTCGAAACTGGTTCTTTGCCATTGCCGCATTTGCCGCCGTAGCTTTCGGCATCGTCGTTGGATTCGCCCGCATTGGGACACCTGGCACGCAGCGAATCGCATCCGAAGATGTCCGGCGGCTGTCCGATCTCTCCTCTCTGGCGCAGGGGTTGCATATGAAATGGCTGCAGCGCGGCGCGAATGCTTACGCGTTTCCGGACGCGATCCAGAAGTTGCAGCCAGGAACTTCCGTCACAGACCCGGTGACCGGGCAGTACTACGAATACACTCCATTGCAAGGGACGTCCTATCGCCTTTGCGCGACATTCTCCCGTTCGAACGGCCCCCCTGACACCGTCCAATGGCGCCACCCGGCTGGAAGAACATGCTTCACATTGGATGCGAGTCAGGACGTTGAGGTGGTGGCGAGGCCTTTTTGATGGGCCGCCGCCATCCGATAGCCGGTCATTACTCGTACGTAGTACTTGACATTGTAGGGCAGCCTGGCAGGCTGCGGCCGACTGTAAAATCGGCCTTCCCCGCAACCCCAGGCGGGTTGTCAACCCGCCGCAGCCTGCCAGGCTGCCTACACCCGGGTAGCCGGAGAAAATCAGCCCATCCGGGACACCAGCTTGTAAGGAATAACGCCATGCGTTTCATTGTTGCCCGCGGCGCGCACCCGCGCCTTGAACATTTTCCGGCGTTACGCATCGCCTCCGAAATGGTAAGTTTGAGAAGCCAGTGCGAGGACGTGGGGAAGCGTTACTCGCTTGAAGCCAACCGGGGGGCTGAGTTGCTGTGAGACTCACGTATAGGCGGACACCTCGTTCTACCTGTTTTTCGTTCGCGACCTCCGTCGCGACATCTGGCATCCTGCTTGCGCTGGGACTCTTCACCGGCGCCGCAAGAGCTGACGATTTGGGCGCGGATCTGGCTGCGCAGCACGCCCAGCTCGAGGAGCGGGCCCACAATTCCGACAGTGCCGAGGCGCAGGCCGCTCTCGCTGCGTTTCTGGACAGGCATCGCCTCCCGGGCAGCCGTGACGCTTTCCTCCGTTGGGCAAGCGTCGAGCGCGATCCGGCCCGCAAGCAACTGGCCCTGCGGCAAGCCGTGCTTGAAGACGCGCTCGACCGCAAGACGGAGCAGCTTGACGACGATCTAAAAGCCTACCGCGCGGCCGGCGGCTCGGACTTCACGGGCCGCGCCCGACGTCCGGAGGACGTCTCCGTTTACTCAGCCACTACCATACCCGGGCCGCTGAGTTCTTTCGCGCGCATGGCGGCGCTTTCCCCGGATTCAGCGCCGGAGGATCTGCTACTGGCGTTGGCGCGCAACGTCGTCACGAACGGCTATCAAGCCGTGGCCGCCAATGAAGCCCTGGAGCCCACCGAATACCTGAAGCTTCTGATTCGCTACGTGGGCCAGGCGCGGGAGCTCGAACAAATGGCTGGGACCGCTCACAAGATCGTCATCCCTTCCTGTGACAGTGGAGAGACCGGCGAACTTTTGAAGGTCCTCGGCTACCGCATGCGTGGTTCCTGCGGCACGGACGTAGTTCTGGAAACTGTGAATCCCACCAAGGCGTTCCTGACTGTGGATTCCGGCTTCCCGCTGTCGCAGCTTGAACAGGATCTTCGGGCGAATCGGCGCTTCGAGCTCCCTTACGCGCCGACCTCGATTCCGGTGTTGTACACAGCCGACTACTGGCTGGGCGCGGTGGGCCGGGACAAGGGAAATTTCATCGACGCTTTCTTGTCTGAGCCGTCCATCTGCCGCCTTTATCTCGGGTTGGCCAAGCTAGACCGCCCCACCGCCGCGGCCATGCGCAAGCAAGCCACCGCCCAGAAGCTGAAAATTTACGCGCATGTTCTCGACTTCTACGGCAGCATGTTCGAGATCCGCAACGGCGCGGCCGTGGTGCCTGGCTCACCCAAAGCCTGGGAATCGCTGGCGGGAGCTTCGCCCTCAAACGGCGCCGCCTTCTACGAGAAACTGCTGGCCACCGACGATGGATGGCTGGCCAGCTACTACGACGCCATCGCCCGCCTGAACCCCAATTCGCCCACTACGCGCTACCTCCTTGAGCCTGAGCGTTTGAAGCGCTTTTACTATGCCTTGAAGGGCAAAGTGACAACGCCCGGACCGGCGCGGCCGGTCTTCCGCTCCAGTACCGACCTGATGCTTTTGACCACCGGCCTCAGAATCGACCCTTCCGGCCAGCCACATATTCCCGGCAATCTTGAGGTTTGGCGGACTCTTTTCATCAAGCATCCGCACGGAAAATATGACGGCAAGTTGACGCGGGCGGCCAGCAGTTGGCGTACGCCCGACGATGTACTGGAAGCGCTTTTCGCCCTCTGCCGCAAGGTCGTGGAGAATGAGCCCCTCAAGATTTTCCTTGCTCTGAACGACGTGGATCGCCGGAGGCCGAACCCGATGTCACCGGCGCTTGCGCAGCGTCTGGCCAGCGGCTACCGCTCCGGCGCGTCGCAGTATCAGATCTTCGCCGGACTTCCTTTGCTTTCCGAAGAATCGATCGACAAATATTTGGACCTTGAACCCGCTTTAAACGGCATTCACGACAACCTGAACCGGGCGGACTCCGTGGGTAGCGTTCAGGCCCTGGTTGGGATGTTCCAAATCCTATGCAGGCAAGGCGCCATCGCGCCGTCCGATCAGGACCGGACGTTCTCCGCCCTGCTGGATCCCTTCCTCAAAGCGCGGCAGCCACCTGAAATATTCGACGCGGCGCGCGCCGGCGTCAATTTGCTGTTTACCGCTGCTCACGCCCCTGGCGCGGGCTCTTCGCAGGATCGAATGGTGGAAGTCTTAGCGGGGCTTCCGGTTGTGAACGCCACGCCCCCATCGCCCGGCGAAAACTTCGTCCGCATTTTTGACGCTCAGCGCTTAATTCCGCTCGATACTCTGTTTGCCGTGGCGGACCGTCTCGGCAAGTCCACCGGCGATACGAAAGCCATCGCCAATTTGAACAGTCAACTCGCCCGCTTTGAGGACGTCCAGAGTCTTCGCAGTTCTCTCAGCAGCGCCGAGAAAAACCTGCTCGCTCTCGGCTACTGGAGCGAACGCCACATCGAACAGGAGCGCAAGCTCAATCTTGATTCGCTGGTGAAGAACGCCGACAAGAAAGATGCCCGCGGCGCCATGCTGCCCTTTCTACGAGACACGCTGGTGGGACTTCTCTACGTCTACTACGCGCCGCCGGGCGCCCAGATTCTCCTCACCAATCCGCTATTCGTCCGCAATCACGATTTCATCGGGACCCAAAGCCTGCCTATGGCCTGGCACGCCACGGAACTTGCCGGTTCAGGCTGGCCCGCCAGCGCCGGAGGCCGTCTGATGGGCTCGCTGGGCGGCCTTCCCTACATCCTGGCCGAAGCCGAGCAGAACTTCCTGACGCCAACGCGCGAACAGGCTCTGATCTGGGGCGATCTTGTGCCGCAGATGATCGTGAACGTCACAGTGCCTCGATGGCGCAATATCACGCCTGAACAGATGCGCTACGTGGCCCTGCAACTTCGGCGGGGGCGGGATCTGGTGGTAGCGGCGGCCATCGACCCGGCAGTGGAAGACCAGGTGCTCGCTTCGCTCGGCCACTTCGCCCCGCCCGCGCGCGTGGAACATGTCGCCGACAAATTGGCCGCTGGCGACGTGCTGGCCGCGATGAGTGAAATCCTCCCCTCGGAACTGTTTGAGCTGGGCGGCGATCCCGCCCTACGAACTGTTGCGCCGGATCTGGCTTCGGCCGAGATCGCTCAATTGGAAGCCACCGGCGGCGCAAGCCTCGACCGCGCTCACATTTCACTTCTCTTCGGAACGCCGAAGCCGACGCTCACTCACAGTTTTCAGCCCGAACTTCTGAGTCTGCGCACGTTCCCGACGCTGATGGGCTACTCCAGCCGCATTCTGGCGGAAACCTGGGAATCGAATAATCTTTACTATGCGGCTCTCGCCGACGAATTAGGGGTTCCCGCGTCCCAACTGGATTCTTACGTTCCCGCCTGGACGCGCGCCACCATCGAAAATATCTTTGCCACGCATCTGGAAGATTGGCCCGCGCTCCTACGCTCCCTGCACACCACGGGCGACGCCATCAGGCAGCAGCAATCCGGGCAGCGCGCAGTCTCGAACACCGGCTCTTTCTAGGACAAATGGACGTGAGTAAACTTCGCAACCTGGCTCAACCGATTGGACTCTTGCGCGCCATTGGCCGCGGCGCCCATCCTTTAACAATGGCCGCATTGGCGGTGATCGTGGCCGGCGGCGGCTTTACGTGGCTCCGCGCCCAACAGGATCAAGGCACCACCACGTTCCGCGTCAAGGTGGACATGGTGGTGTTGGGCTTCCAGGTGCTGGACGCCCGCGGACACTATGTGAATGGCCTTAAGCCGAAGGACTTCCGCGTCACCGAAGACGGAATACCGCAGAAGCCCGCCACTTTCGCCGAGGGAAGCCGCCCACCGGTACAGGTTCTGGAGAATGGCGAAACCCGGCCCATCCCCCGGACGGAGACGGCGTCCGGCGGGCCCGGCGCGGTCGATGCTAAAATCGACCCCTTTTCGGGCACCAATGTCTTCGTCCTTTTCGACACCAGCAACTATATGTACCGGGGCTTTGTGTATGCCTCCGACGCCATCACCGATTTTATCCGCGGTCTTGACCGCGCCGATTCCATCGCCGTTTACACTTATAGCCGCAACCTGAATCGCGCCGTCCTTCTGAATCGCGACCGCGGGGAGGCCATCGCCGGGTTGAGAAAGGCGGTCGCCGGCGACGATTCCGCTCTTTACAATTGCCTCCTGTTGACGCTGCGCGATGCCGCGAAGGTGACTGGCCGCAAAGTAGTCATCGTTTTTTCGAACGGACCCGACAACGCCAGCATGGTGGCGCCTGACGATGTTCGCGCGGTGGCCGAAGATGAGGGCATTCCCATCTACGTAATCTCGACCAACGAGGTGAATAAAGACCCGGTTTCAAGCGGCATCTTCCGCCGCATTTCCGGCGCCACGGGGGGCAAGAGTTATTTCGCGAAAACCTGGCAGAAGCAAGTGGAGGCCTTTGAAAACATTCGTGAGGACCTGGGAAACAGCTATACAGTCACTTACTATCCGCAGCCGAACCCGAATGAAGGCTTTCGCAAAATCACGATCGAGATTCTCACTGAAGAAGGAAAGAAGTATCGCGTCCGCGCCCGCCCCGGATACCGCCCCCAGCGCGGCTTTTAGCTTGTGGGGCGGCCAGCCAAGGCTACCGGCCTTCCCTACACTCGGTTACGAAACGAACTCTTGGGGTGAGTGCGGGGCCTCAAATTCGAGCGCGTAGAGGGGCCACGCAGATGAAAACCCTCGGCGGGCGTCGTTCGTACCGGCAGGGCCCCAATGTTGGCCAGGTACGCAGCTAGTTGCGCGGCGGAAAGAGTTTCCGCCCATCCCAGGGCTCACCCTTTGAGATCAGTGACTTGCCACTTATCTCAGTGCCAGAGGTCTCTGCCCCTGCGTTGACCCTGACCCTGCCTTGACGACCCTGCGTTGACAGTCAGCCGAAAAGCTGAGCTTTGAACAAGTTGGCCTATTACTGGTTTTGCCGGCCTGTAAACCTAACAAAATGGTAGACTTCGCCAAGCTCTGGGCCGCCTGGATGTCCCTGGGGAGCGGCCAAATGCGCCGCCCATCCCACGGCTCA
>CAJCIT010000167.1 GCA_903970405.1 Acidobacteriaceae bacterium
CAACAATCGCCGGGGACCTTATAACGGCCAATACGCCAGCTTCGGAAACAGGCGCCGCAACCAGCAGCAGCTTTCGGGCTCTCTCTTCGTCACGGGCGAAACCTCCGCTCTGGACGCAGCCCCCTTTGCGTTGAACGGGAGGACCGAGCCGAAGCCGTCCTATACAGATCTCCATTTCGGTCTGAATATCGGCGGTCCCGTCGTGATTCCGAAACTCATCAAATGGCAGCGTGCGAGTTTCTATTTCACTTACCAGGGCGTCCTTCAAAAGAATCCGTACAGTCAGGTTGCGGCAGTGCCGACTGTGGCTGAACGGAGCGGCGACTTTTCGGCCATCTCGAGTACGATCTTCGATCCTCTGACGGAATCTCCGTTTCCCGGGAATATCATTCCTGCCGGCAGGATCAACGCGGCATCGCAGGGGCTGCTTTCTCTCTTCCCTCTACCGCTCTATCCTGGCCTCACGCAGAACTATCAGTTGGTCACTTCCGTGCCAAGCCACTCGCAAAACGTCGGCTTTCGGTTGAACGCGCCAGTCAGTAACAAAGACCGTTTCAACACGAACATCCAAGTGCAGGAGCGCGATTCGAAGACCCAGCAGTTATTCGGTTATGAGGACACGGGGACGGGGCAAGGAGTCAGCTCTTCCGTCGGCTGGAGTCACAGCTTCGCGCCGCGTTTCAACAACAGCGCTACGTTGACCTTTAGCCGCAACACCAGCGTTCTTACTCCATACTTTGCTTATAAAGACGACATCGAAGGGAATCTCGGCATTAATGGCACTTTGCAGACGCCCTTCGATTACGGGCCGCCTACCCTTTCCTTCACCAACTTCGGCAGCCTGACCGATAGCTCTCCTTCGCACACGGTGGGCCAAACCATGAATCTCACCGATACGCTTAGTTACGTTTTGCATCGGCGGCACAATCTGCAGTTTGGTTTTCTGTACCGGCGACTCCAGCAAAACACAACGAATTACTCGAATGCCCGCGGGTCTTTCAGTTTCAGCGGACTCCTGACCAGCGAATTGAACGACAAAGGCCAGCCGGTACAGGGCACTGGATTCGATTTTGCCGATTACCTGCTGGGATTGCCGCAATCGAGCGCGCTTACGTACGGTGAAGACAAGGATTACTACCGGGGTTGGGCCACCGGTTGGTATGCGCAGGACGATTGGCGGCCCTCGCGCGGTTTGTCTTTCAATGTCGGCTTGCGGTATGAATACTTCGCGCCGTACACCGAGCTCTACAACCACCTGACCAATCTGCTACTCAATCCGGAGATGACGGCGGCAACGGTGGTCACAGCTGGGGAAAACTCGGACAACTTGCCCACCAGCCTGGTGCGATCCGACAAGACCGCGTTCTCCCCGCGGCTCGGCTTTGCATGGCGCCCTGGCGAACGGCGGGACCTCGTGATCCGCGGTGGATATAGCATCTTCTACACTGGGTCCGCGTACTCTCAGATCGCCGCCCAACTGGGCGCGCAGCCGCCCTTCATAAACAACCAATCGCTCACCACGAGTTCCGCCAATCTGTTGACGCTGCAGAACGGATTCACCATCATTCCGGCTCAAAACATTCTAAATACATTCGCCATCAATCCCAATTTCAAACTCCCTTATGCGCAAACCTGGTCCTTCGCCATTCAAGAGGCTTTGCCGCATGGATTCCTGATCGAAACCGAATATATCGGGACCAAGGGTACCGACCTGGGCGTTGTGGAGCAGCCGAATCGCGCAGAGACTGGAAGCTCCATTCTGGACGCACAACAGAATCTGCGGATTCCAGACGCTACGTCCTTCACCTATGAGACTTCGGTGGGGAACTCCATCTTTCATGCCGGGCAGGTGCGGTTCACGCGGCGCTTCTCGACAGGCGTCTCAGGCGTATTGCTCTATACGTATTCCAAGTCAATCGATGACGTTTCGAGTTTCAGCGGGGTTGGTGGAACGCTGGTCCAGTTCATTAATAACCTAAACCTGGAACGCGGCTTATCGTCGTTCGATCAGCGGAATCGTCTGTCAGGGACATTCCTGCTTTCATCGCCGGTAGGAGTCCACGGAATGTTGCGAAACAGAGGATGGAAGACAGCGGCGCTGGCGGGCTGGACGGTCAACGGAACGCTGACCGCTGCCTCCGGGACACCGCTCACGGCCACCGTCGCCGGAAATCTTTCCAATGTCGGGGGCCTCGCCGGAACGGGAGGCATCCGCGCCGAAGCCACAGGCCTTCCGATTGAATCGAGTGCGTATCCTTACTTCAATCAGCTTGCATTCACCACGCCGCCCACCGGTGAATTCGGGAATGCCGGACGCGATACGATTCCAGGCCCGTTCCAAGTGGGCTTTAACGCCGCCCTAAATCGCGCTTTTCGCTTCGGCGACAGCCGCCGGCAGTTGCAATTCCGGCTGAGCGCCACTAACGCTTTGAATCATGTTTATATCACCAGCTTCGGCACCACGGTGAACTCATCGACTTACGGGCTGCCCACCGCCGCTTCCGCCACACGCACGGTGCAGTTACTGCTGCGGTTCAACTTTTGACGGCGCCCTATGCGAATCGCTTTACTTTGCGCCTTCCTCGCCGCCGTCGCCCCAGGCCAGTCTCCACAGGCCGCGCCGCCGCAGACCCAGACGCCGTCGGGCCCGGTCGTTCAATTTACGGCGAACAGCAATCTGGTGATTGTCGACGTCGTGGTGAAGGACAAATCCGGAAAGCCGATTGAGGGCCTCAAACAAGACGACTTCACTGTCCTCGAAGACGGTAAGCCACAGAAGGTGTCAGTCTTCGAGTTTCAAAAACTAAGTACTGAACCGGCCCCGGAGCCCAAGCTGACGCTGGCCGATGAACTGAAGCTCCCTGAAGCCCCCAAGACCACCATCAGCGCCGAGCAGCCTGGCGAAACGCAGTATCACGACAAAAGGCTCATGGTATTTTTTCTCGATTTCTCCTCCATGGGCATGAATGAGCAGTTGCGCGCGCAGGACGCCTCCATCGAGTACGTCAAGAAACACATCACCAAAGACGATATGGTGGCCATCCTGCTCTACACCAGCGCCGTGCAGGTGCTGACGGACTTCACGAGCAATCGCGACGTACTTCTCAACATCCTGAAGTCGCTTCCGATCGGCGAGATGAGCGAGTTAGCCGGGTTGGCCGACACCGATACCGACAACGGAGAAGACACCGGGGCCGCCTTTGTCGCCGATGAGACGGAATTCAACATCTTCAATACCGACCAGAAACTGGCCGCGATTGAACAGGCCGCGCGCATGCTGTCAGCGCTTCCCGAAAAGAAGGCGCTGATCTACTTTTCAGCGGGCGTGAATAAGACCGGAATCGATAACCAGGCCCAGTTGGAGGCGTCAGTCAACGCGGCCGCCAAGGCTAATCTTGCCATATATGCCGTAGACGCCCGCGGCTTGATGGCCGCCCCTCCTGGCGCGGCTGCCAGCAGCGCCGGCCCGCGGGGCACAACGCTCTATAACGGCAGCTTTTACAATAATCAGCGAGCCACCATCAACGACTCACAGGAAACGCTCTACACGCTCGCCGCGGATACCGGCGGCAAAGCTTATTTCGACAGCAACGACATTACGGGCGAAATTGTACAAGCCCGACAGGAGATGCGGAGCTACTACTTGCTTGGCTATTACAGCACCAACTCCGCCAAGGACGGTAAGTATCGGCGGATCAGCGTCAAGCTGAATAGTAAGATCGCGGCAAAGCTGGAGCACCGGCCCGGCTACTACGCCGACAAGGTTTGGGGAAAGCTGAACGGCCAAGAGAAGGAGCAGCAGCTCAAAGAGGTGTTGTCAGCGGGTAATCCCGTGACGGACCTGCCGCTCGCTCTCCAAATTAATTACTTTCGGATCTCCGCGTCCAGCTACTTTGTGCCGGTCTCGATCAAAATCCCCGGCTCGGTGGTGGCCCTCGCCGCGAAAGGCGGTGCGGCTGTTACACAGTTCGATTTCGGGGGGCAGATTCAGGATGAGCAGCATGCGGTGGTAGGCAACGTTCGCGACAACATCAAGATACGTCTCGATCAGGATAATGCCGCGAAGGCTGGCCGGAAGAGCTTTCAATATGACGCCGGCTTCACTCTGGAACCGGGCAAGTACCACATGAAATTCGTGGTCCGCGAAAATTTGACCGGCAAGATGGGCACATTCGAGACGCGTTTCACGGTGCCGGATCTCAGCGCCGATACCTCCGGCCTCAAACTCAGCTCCATCGTCTGGAGCAATCAGCGCGAACCCTTACAGGCGGCGGTGGGGGTGGCGGAGAAACTCAACCAGAAGGAAGCAACGGCGAACCCGCTGATTTCCGACAATCAGAAGATCGTCCCCAACATCACGCATGTATTCAGACGCGATCAGAATTTGTATGTCTCATTCGACGTCTATGATTCCGTTCCCGACCCGGCCTCGCCCACCGGCCGGAGGGTGAAAGTCAGCATGAGCGTTTTCACTTCAAAGGGTGCGAAGGCTTTTGAAATCGGACCGATCGCCGCCTCCCAGTTGGCCGGTACTCGTCCGGAGGCTGTTCCTGTACAGGTTCAGATTCCGTTAAAGGGCATGAGACCTGGCCGCTACGTTTGCCAGATCAACGTAGTGGACGAATTAGGGCGCAAATTCGCCTTCCGCCGCGCGCCGCTGATCGTACTGTAGCCAACTCCGCGAGGTGGCAAGAGAGCGTGGCACAGCAAATCAGCGTTGGTGATGCGGAACCTGTTCTGGCGGCTCGGAACCCTCGACGCGCGAGTCGGGGCCGGCTCGCTTGTGCGACCCGGGCGCATTCGGCACGGCGTGTGGATCCTGCTGTGTCTTCAGCTTCATGAAGACCTCCGACTCGCGCTGGGCATCGGCCTTTCGGCCGGCGCTCTTGTAGGCTTGCTCCAGAAAGTGATGCAGTTCGGCATACTGGGGAGCTAACTTGACAGCATTTTCAAATTGAATAATCGCCTCATCGGTCTTACCGGCGGTCATGTAAGCGCGCCCGGCCTCGGCATCGCAGAGCCATTCATAAGCGGGCGGCGCCAGCTTTCGCGCTAACCCGATGTTGGCCAGAGCCGCCTCGGTATTCCCGCCACGGGAGAACAGGAATGCACTCGCCAGCATCGTGGGCCAATGAGTAGGATTGATTCTCAATTCGGTCTGGAATTCCTCGATCGCCTCGTGTCCATTACCTGCCAACAAGTAGAGACCATGCGCGTAGTGAACGCCGGGTTCGTTCGGGTAGTCGGTCAAGAGACGCGTGTAAGCGGCAACTGCCCGCTCAGACTGCTGGCTCATGGCGGCCCACTGCGCTTCGCCGGCCAGTTGTACTAACTTCTGCTTCGCGGCGGGAAGGTCGCTGAAGTCCTTGGGAATGGTTAACACGATCAGGCCCGCCGCGTTTCTTGCCTCCTGCGGCATGTCCGGATATTTAGCGAGCGAAAAAACCTGCTCAAGGGCTTGATCGAACAACGACCGCCGAATCAGGATATTCGCCGCCACAAGGCGGGCGGCGGCTTCAAACTGAGGATCCTTATAGATACCGATCGACTCGCCACGCCGAATATCCGCGAGCGCCTGATCGTCCCGTTTCAACTCATGCTCGGCCATTCCAAGAAACGCCCACGCCGGGCCAATTCCGGGATCGAGTTTCGTGCCTTTGCGGAACGCATTCACGGACTCGTCAAAGCGCTTCAGGCGGTACAGTGCTCCTCCCAGGTAGAACCATCCTTGGGCCCAGGAATGGTGACGGGCGAGGGCTTGTTGGAGGAGCGTGGCGGCCTGGGCTGGATCGGAATCGATAAGCGAGAGAGCCTGCCTTTGCAAATGTTCAAAGGTTGGCGCGGATTCGTCGGCGGCCCAGGCAAACAAAAGAGGGCACGCGAGGACACAAGTAACGCAAAGGCGAAACAGGGCGGTTATCATGCGAGTCGTTACCGCTTAGTGTAACCACAAACGGGAACGCCTCGCAGCGGATTTTCGGTCGGCAATTGGTCTCGCCAGACCAACCGCTAAAGGTTAATGGCCCTGCTCCATCAACCCGATGACGCCCAGCAAAGCGCCCCAATGATAGTAGGCGTCGCTGCTGCGCACGTCATTGCCCGCGCCGGTGATGGAGTTGTAGTTCTCGTAGATCGAGCGGTCGCTTTGCCATGACTTCATCAGCAACTTATTTGAGCGCTCCGCAAGATCGGTGCGGGCGGGCGCCAAGTCGTAGTTCCGCATGCCCAGATAGACTAGAAAATTCATCGGCCCCCAGATACGCCCGCGCCAGTAATTCTGGTCCTGGTAGCCGGGTACATCACGCGCGATGGAGGGAATCACCCACTCGCCATGAAACTCGCGCGGATTGAAATAATGCTCGCGCGCCATGCGCGCGGCCTGCTGCGCGCTGGGCACTTTCGCGATCAGGGGATAGAAATTCGTCGGCGAGAGCCGTTGCGAACGCTCGCCGGTATCGGTGCGCTTGTTCAGGTATATGCCGGTATTCTCATCCCACAGCGTGCCCAGCGCCGCGGCATACTTATCGCCGCGCGCCAGCAGTTCGCGTTGGTCGGCGGTCTTACCCAGCACGCCGGCGATTTCAGCCAGGGCGCGGCAATCGGCGACATAGAGCGAGTTCAATCCAACGTCGGCCATCTCCAATTGATTGGTTACCGGGTTGAAAGGCACGCCGTCATACATCGGCGAGTTATCGAGTCCCGACTCATATAGCGCCGCTTGGAAATTGTGAAACGTGCCATCCACAAGCTGTGGGACATTGTCCGAACCCCAGGCGAGCAATCCCTTGGTGTCGCGGGCGCCAGGCCACCAGCGATTCCAGCGCAGCAGTTCATCGTAAACTTCGGCGAGGAACCACTGCTCTTTGTGGCGCTTGTAAATTTCAAGCACGATCAGGCTGCCCACCGGCGGTTGAGAGCGGTCGTCGCTCTTGATGTCATAAGCCGACGCACAATTCGGAATGAAGCCGCGGCGCGTTATGCCCTTGGTCACCTCAACGGCATTGGCGAAGGCCAGATCCCGGTTATAGAGGCTGTACATGAACGACGCGAAGTACGTGTCCCAATCGAACAGCACGTACCCGCCCCAGCCGGCGCTCCATAGGCGGCTCACAGGCGAGATGGCGCGGTCGTTTTCCGGGTCATAGGTCAAGTTCCAACCGAGAATGGTCTGCATCGCGGTGAAAACTTCCCGCGCTTCGCCGTAGTCCGCGAGCCGCTTCATTTGCGCCGCGCGATGCGCTTCGACAATGGCGGTGACCTGCTCCAGCGTCTTCTCCGGACCGGTGTAGACGGCGATCTGCCCATCCATCGCCACTGATAAATAAGGCGCGCCGGCCGTCACAAACGGGTCATCCACTTCCCGCGCCGTGGTTCGCACATCGAACGGGCGCCCGCCTGGGCTCCCAGGCCGTGCCTTCAACATCGAGCCCTCACGGTGCACGGTTCCAGGCCGGTTCCAGTAGTAGCCTGTCTCAACGATCAGATGCTCGGGCCGCAGCGGGGCGCGCTTTTGCACGCCGATCAGGATGTATTCCTCGTTATCCTGACTAGCGCTCTGCACCAAGGCGACGTTTCTTGTATCGGCCCCGCCGGTATTCCACTCCACTGTCAATTCGGTGTACGATCCGTCATCGGCGTGCGGGCCCAGCCGGATTTTCTCGGGCCGCCGCGCTGTCTCATTGGCTTGAAAAAACGAGTTCTGGTAAGCGTGGCCCATACCTGCGCTCTTGAAACCGAGCGTGAGCGCGAAACCGTCGGGCAAATAGACGTGCGCCAGGACACTGTTCGCGCTCCAGGTGTTCCAGCCGCGGCACAGCCTCTGTTGCAGCGCGCGATACTCCGGGGTGCGCAGAACGCGCGAACTCTGTTGCGGTGCGGGGGCAGGGGCAGCGCCGGGGCAGAGCACGGCCGCCGCAAGGAAAGACGTCAGTAGCTTGTTCATTGGCAGGCCGAAACTCTCTTGTATCGTAATACGCCTGCACCATCTTGCAAGGGTTATCAATAGCTGATGACCTTGTGATGATGAAGGGGCGAGAAGACGCAGTGCTGCTGGATCTCGACGCACACGGCGCCGCTCAAGCGCCACAACATCGGCCTATGAGTCTGACACGCTCGCGTCTCCCTCAGCGGTGGAACCACTCCTGCAATTTGGTACTTCTAATCAAGCAAGACCACCGCACTTGCTTCTACATTTGAAGTGGGTAGGGCAGGGATGCAAGTGGATCGCGAGGATACATTCGACACGCCGGGCATCGACCGGGCGAAGCAGGAGGCGGAGCACCTGGCTACCGTTGTGCTCGGGTCGCTCGATGCCGAAACCGGAACGGATGACTTGGCGCGCAAAGCCTACCGCAGCCGCACGCAGTTCTATCGCCTCTTTCAGGCTCTGCTCGAAGAGAATCCGGGTAATATGCGGCGGCGTCTGCTTCTTGAGCGCGCCGCCTGGCAGTTGGCGCGAACGCGTCAGCCGGTGACCGGCATTGCGCTGGATGCTAACTACGGCTCGCTCGAAGCCTTCACGCGGGCGTTCCGCAAGGCTTTCGGCGTCTCGCCCAGTCTCTACCGGCGGTCAGGATCGTTGCGCATCCACTTGCCCGCGCCCAACCATTACCATTTCTGCCCCGCAGCAGATTTCCCGAAAGGAGCCTCGAAAACAACTATGGACCTGTTCGATCTTTTCGCCGGTACCGATTCCTGGTATACACGGCGCCTTCTTGAACACGCGAGCGGAGTGAGCGATGAACAACTGGACCGTCCACTGAATGGCGCCGCCAAGGTGTTCCCGTGGCACACGGCCGACAAGAACCTGCGCCAGATTCTGGAGCGAATCGTGCAGACCACGGAAGTATGGACCGCCGCGCTGACGGGGGACCGAATGCCCGATCTGGACAACAGGCCGGCGGAAGACCGCACACCCGCCGCTCTTCTTGCGCGATTCGAGAAAGTGGACGGGGTGTTTCACGGCATTCTGCGCGATGTCCGCGATCGCGGCGCGTGGGAAGAAACGTTCGTCGATGCCCTGTGCGAGCCCGCTGAAACTTTCACTTACGGCGCTATGTTCGCCCACGTGATCACGTTCAACACTCACCGCCGGCTGTCGGCTCTCGATGCTTTCCACCGTCTGGGAGCTACTATGAAAGGCTCTGGCGATCCGGCTGAGTACGAGGCCGCAATGGCAGCGAAGGTCTCTGATCCGCCGGGCAAGTAGCGCGAGGGCCGCGCACTCCTATCGATAGTAGTAATCCAGCCGCCGCTGCGGACCCCGGAACCAAGCCACTACCGCCATCCCGGTCAGGAATCCGCCAATGTGGGCGAACCATGCCACTGACTCCTGGTGGAACGTCTGCTCCACTGAAAACAGGCCGCTGACTAGCTGCAGGCCAAACCAATAGATCAGCAGCAGGGCCGCGGGCAGTTGCACCCGGGTGACGAAGATCACAATGAAGATCAGCGTATCAATCCGTGCCCGTGGATACATCAGCAGAAATGCACCCATCACCCCGGCAATAGCGCCGCTGGCGCCAACCGTTGGGATGGGGCTTCCCAGATTCACCACGAAGTGGACAAACGCCGCCGCGATGCCGCAGAGCAGATAGAAAATCAGGAATTTGCCCCTGCCGATTGCGTCCTCGATGCGCGAGCCGAATACCCACAGAAACCACATGTTGCCGATGATGTGCAGAAAGCCGGCGTGCAAAAACATTGAGGTGACGAACGTAGTCAGGACGAGGCGCGAAGGAATCAGCGCATAACGCTGCTGGAAGGCCTCATGAACGTCGGGCGGTAGCGTCAGCTCGAAGAGAAAGACCAGAACGTTAAGAACGATCAGACCCAGCGTGACGGCGGGGAATGAGTTCATGCGGATGAGGGCGCGAAGGGGAATCATGCGGGAACGCTACCGTCATTATCGCAACCGTCGCGAGAAAGCGGTCGACAGGGGCAAGCGCCGACATGATTGTCGGCTCTGCAGGGCGTGGCCGATTGCCAATCGGACGCGGGCTGCCCGCCTGGCTGCCGGCCCGCCCCACAAACGGCCAGGTTTTTTTCACGGCTTCCGAACAGCCGCCTAAACACACATCGTCCAAGAATACCGTCGGCGCAGGGTAAAGGCTCGATATACTCGCCACTGCATCATGAGCCGCCGATATCTTGCGCTGGATCTGGGAGCAGAAAGCGGCCGCGCCATTCTTGCCTCCCTCGCCGATGGAAAGCTTGCTCTCGACGAGCTGCATCGGTTCACCAATGCGCCGGTCACTCTGCCCACCGGACTCTATTGGGACACCCTCCGCCTGTTCCACGAAATCTGCGAAGGATTGCGGGCGGCGGGTAGAGCGGCGGATCGCCTGGATGGGATCGCCATCGATACGTGGGGAGTCGATTTCGGCTTGCTGGGCTCCGATGGCGCGCTGATTGAGAACCCCCGCTGCTATCGCGACCCCAGAACAAAAGGCATGCAGGCCGAAGTCTTTCAACTGGTTCCGAAGAAGGAAGTGTTTGCCCAGACCGGCGTCCAGTTCATGGACATCAACTCTCTCTATCACCTGATGTCCATCCAGCGCCGGACGCCTGAGTTAGTGCGGCACGCCTCCAAGTTGCTCTTCATGCCGGACCTGCTGAATTATTTCCTGACCGGTGTGCAGTGTTCGGAACGAACTATTGCCAGCACATCGCAGTTTTACGATCCCGTGCGGCGCGCTTTTGCCACCGACATGTTGCGCAATCTGGGCATCTCAAGCAGCTTCCTCGCGGAGTTGGTGGATCCCGGTACCACGCTCGGCGAAGTGTTACCGCATGTCTCCGAGCATTGCGGCCTGAAGCGCGATCCGCAGGTCTTCACCACCGGGTGCCACGACACAGCTTCGGCCGTGGCGGCGGTTCCAGTTCAAGACGGAGGTGGCTGGTGCTACATCAGTTCGGGCACCTGGTCCTTGATGGGGGTGGAATTGGATGCGCCGGTCATCGATGACGCGACGCTCGCCGCGAACTTCACGAATGAGGCCGGCGTCGGCAACAAGATCCGGCTGCTCAAGAATATCGCGGGCCTATGGGTGCTGCAGGAGTGCCGCCGCGCATGGGCGACAGAAGGACATGAGCATTCGTACGCGGAGTTGATGGAAATGGCTGCGGCGGCGAAGCCAATGACTACCGTGATCGATCCCGATGCGTTCGTTACGCCGGGCCGCCATCCAGAGCGCATCCGCGAGCATTGCCGCAGCCGCGGCCAGCAGGTTCCAGCCGACATCGGCTCGATGACGCGCGTCATTCTCTACAGTCTGGCCGTCCGCTACAAGGAAGTGCTGGAATTGTTGGAACGGGTGACCGGAAGGAGCATCGGCGTCATCCATATTGTGGGCGGCGGATCGAAGAACCGTTTGCTGAACCAGTTGGCGGCGGACGTGACGGGGCGCACCGTGCTGGCTGGCCCCGCGGAAGCAACGGCCGCCGGCAATGCCCTCACGCAAGCGATGGGTACCGGAGACGTCAGCGGCCTGGATGAGTTGCGCCAGATCGTTCGCCGCTCCTTTGGCGTCGAAACCTTCCATCCGAAGGCTTGAGCGATTTGCCGGAACTGGCCGCTCGCCCGGAATGCCCTATCATCGGCCTTTATGCAGACACCAAGGTTCGATCCGGGGCTCACGCAGAAGTACTCGGGTGAATTGCGCCGGGCCATCAACAAGGACGGACGCTTCAATGTGGTCCGGCGGGGCACCGATTGGCGCGATGTGCATCCGTATCTCTATTTGATTCACGTGCCGTGGTCCACGTTCCTCTTCATCACGCTGGGCTCATTCTTCCTGGTGAACCTGGTGTTCGGTTCGATCTACATTATGACCGGCGTGGAGCATTTGCACGGTGCGGAAGCGCCCCACTTGTATGAGCGCCTTCTGAACGCCTTCTTCTTCAGCGCGCAAACGCTCACCACGGTCGGATTCGGCAGCATCTATCCGGTGGGGATTGCGGCGAACTTTGTCGCTACTATAGAAACCTTCACCGGCCTGATGAGCTTTGCCGTGGCCACCGGTTTACTGGTGGGCCGGGTCTCGCGGCCTTCGGCGCGCATCGGGTTTAGCGACACCATGATCGTGACGTCTTATCAGGACCAGACGGCTTTGATGTTCCGGGTGGCGAACCGCAGATCGAATTCGCTGATGGAACTCACTGCGCAAGTGCTCCTGATGACGGTTGAGGATTGTGGAGGACGCCTGGAACGCCGATTTGTCGCACTGACTCTGGAGCGGCCCACGGTCCTGTTCTTCCCGCTGACGTGGACCATTGTGCATCCCATTGACGAGCAGAGCCCGCTCTACGGCAAGACGGCCGAGGACCTGAAGCAGCTTCGCGTCGAGTTTCTGATTTTGATTAAAGGGACCGACGACACGTTCGGGCAAACGGTCCATCAACGGTACTCTTACCGGCACGATGAGGTGGTGTGGAACGCCAAGTTTGCGCCGGCATTCGAGGTAACGAAGGAAGGCAACCTGGAGTTGCAGATGGACAAGCTCAGCCAGTTAGAAGCGCCGGCCAAGCAGATCGCGGCGACGGCAAATTAGCCGCGGACTACCCCGTGGCGCGGGCTTTCAGCCGGCTGAGCCGACATTCGTGTCGGATGTTCTTTCCTTCAACCGTAGTCAGGAACAGCCGAGATGACTCTCGGCTCAGCCGGCTGGAAGCCCGCGCCACGTGTAAGTGATTTGTCTAGCCCGGCTACCCCAGCTTCGCTTTCAGCAATTCATTCACTGCCGCGGGGTTGGCCTGACCGCGGCTGGCCTTCATCGCCTGACCCACCAGGAAGCCGGCCACCGCCGTCTTGCCGCTCCGATACTGCTCCACTTGCTTCGGATTCGCGGCGAGGACTTCGTCGATAATCTTTTCGAGGGCGCCGGAATCGGAAATCTGTTTTAGGCCTTCGCGATCGATAATCGCACTGGCCGCTTCACCCGATTCAAACATCTTGGCGAGGATCTCTTTTGCGAGCTTGCCGGAGATTTCACCTTTCGAGATCAGCGCAACCAGCTCGCCCAGGCGCTGGGCGCTGATGGGCGATTCGGCAATCTCTTTTCCGGCTGCCTTGAGCAGGCCCATGAGATCGCCCGTGACCCAGTTGCCCGTGGCGCGGCCATCGCCAGAGACCTTGGCGGCGGTCTCAAAGTAATCGCCGGTTTCGCGCGTCAAACTCAGCACCTGGGCGTCATACTCGCGCAGGCCGTAGTCGGTCGCGAAGCGCTCGCGGCGGTCGGCGGGCAACTCGGGCAACCGCGACTTCACCTCATGCAGCCAGTGCTCACTGACCTGCAGAGGCACAAGGTCCGGCTCTGGGAAGTAGCGGTAATCGTGCGCCTGTTCCTTGCTGCGCATGCTGACAGTTTGGCCGGTCTCGACGTTATAAAGCCGTGATTCCTGCGCCACGGTACCGCCGGATTCGATCAGCTCAACCTGCCGCCTGATCTCATATTCAATAGCCTGCTTAACGAAGCGGAAGGAGTTGACGTTTTTGACTTCGGCCTTAGTGCCCAATTCTTCTCTGCCGCGGGGACGTACGGAGACATTCGCATCGCAGCGCAACTGGCCCTTTTCCATATCGCAATCGGAGACAGAGATGTACTGCATCACCTGTTTCATTTCGGTGAGGTAGGCGTAGGCTTCGCCGGCGCTCCGGATGTCGGGCTCGCTGACGATCTCAATCAACGGCGCGCCGGAGCGATTCAGGTCGACGTAGGTGTACACGTCGGAATCGCGGAAGCCGTCGTGGATGCTTTTGCCGGCGTCGTCTTCCATGTGGACGCGCGTCACGCCGATGCGCTTCGCAATCCCATCGATATTGATATTGAGCCAGCCGTGCTCGGCCAGCGGCTGATCGTACTGCGAAATCTGGTAACCCTTGGGCAGGTCGGGATAAAAGTAGTTCTTGCGGGCGAAACGCGAGAAAGGGTTGACCCGGCAGTGCAGGGCCAGGGCGGCGCTGATGGCAAGTTCCACGGCCTGGCGGTTGAGCACGGGAAGCGCGCCTGGCAGGCCCAGACAGACCGGACAGACATTGGTGTTCGGCTCGGCGCCGAAGCTGGTCACACAGCCGCAGAAGATCTTGGTTTTCGTGCCTAGCTGAACGTGCACTTCGAGCCCGATGACGGGCTCATATTTGGCGATGACGTCCTCGGCCACGGCAAGGGTGGACATGCCAATAATTGTAGCGGGGTGGGGAGTTATGCCGCCGACCGGATCATATGCCGGCGCAGGACCGGACCGCTCCCATGGGATCGATTCGTCGCCGGATGAGATGCGGATACGATAAAGACCGCACAGTTATTATGCGAACGCCGCTGACCCTCTACGCTCTTCTCCTCTTGCTTGCCCCGGAGCTGACAGAAGCGCAGAACCCAAAGCTCTGGTACACGAAGCCGGCCTCCAACTGGAATGAGGCGCTGCCAATCGGCAATGGCCGGATGGCGGCAATGGTCTTCGGCGGCGTGGAGACGGAGCGGCTCCAGCTCAACGAAGAAACGATTTATGCCGGAAGCTTGCGCGATCGGGTGAATCCCGCGGCCAAGTCAGCCATTCCGGAAGTCCGACGGCTTCTCATGGCGGGAAATGTGACCGAAGCCGAGGCGCTGGCCAAGACCAGTTTGCTTGCGAAGCCGCTCCGGCAGCCTCCGTATGAGCCGCTCGGCGATGTCGAAATTACGTTCGATATCGTCCCCGGCTCCCCGATTTCCGAATACCGCCGGGAGCTGGATGTGAAGACCGGGATTGCGTCCGTCGAGTATCGGGCGGGCAGTGTGAAATACCGGCGCGAGGTTTTCGCATCTTATCCGGACCAGGTAATCATCGTGCATCTGACGGCGGATAAGCCGGGAAGCTTGAACTTCCGCGTTCGTTTGACACGGGAGGCGGATGCGACGACGCGAGTGGACGGAAGCTTTCTGATCCTTACCGGCCAGGCGCTGCCGCACTCGCCGGATTTTGCCGAGGAAGGTCCTCATGGCGTCCGGTTTAGCGGCATGGCACAGGTGATGCCTGACGGAGGTAGCATTTCTGCCGAAACGGGGGCCGTCGCGGTGAAGGGCGCTACCGCGGCAAACATCGCGATTTTGATGAATACTGACCGGCGCACCGGGAATCCGGATCTGCTGGACCGTCTCAAGCTGATGGATCTGCCCGATAACTATGGGCCAGTAAAGGACCGCCACCGTAGGGACTTTGAAACAGCCATGAGCCACACCGCGCTGCAACTGGGTACGCCGGACGCCGCTGTCGAGGCTCTTCCCACCGACGAACGGTTGAAGCGCGTGCAGAACGGCGCCGTGGACCTCGGACTCATCAGCCTCTACTTCCAATACGGGCGCTACCTGCTGCTCTCCAGCAGCCGCCCCAACTCTTTGCCCGCCAACCTGCAGGGCAAGTGGAACGACAAGCTGTCGCCCCCTTGGGGCAGCAAGTACACCATTAACATCAATACCGAGATGAACTACTGGCCGGCGGAGACCTGCAACCTGGCGGAAACATCACAGGCGGTCTATAACCTTCTGGAGTCGATGCGGTCTTCCGGAGAGCGCACGGCGCGGGAGATGTACGGCACGTCCGGTTTCGTGGCGCATCACAACACGGACGGGTGGGGCGATACCGAACCGATTGACGGAGTCCCCTATGGCATCTGGCCCAACGGGGCGGCATGGCTCAGTCTGGCGCTTTGGGAGCACTATCTGTTTTCCGGCGACACGGGCTATTTGCGTGATCGAGCCTATCCGATTCTCAAGGAAACCGCCGGTTTTCTGGCCCAGAATCTTGTGCCGGACGATAAGGGCCGGCTGCTGAGCGGGCCATCGCTTTCTCCAGAGAACGTCTATATCAGGAACGGCGAGAAGCATTCGCTGGCGATGTCGCCCACCATGGACATCGAAATTGCGACTGAGCTGTTCCGCGCGGTTATCGCCGCCAGCCAGACGCTGGGAGTGGACGCCGAGTTCCGCGCGGACCTTGAAACCAAGCTCAAGAGGCTGCCGCCGCTCCAGATCGGCAAGCGCGGCCAGTTGCAGGAGTGGCTGGAGGATTATGACGAGGCCGAACCCGGCCACCGGCACATGTCCCATCTCTTCGGTCTGTTCCCGGGAACGACGATTTCGGCGGACAAGACGCCGGAACTGGCTGCAGCCGCCAGGAAGACTCTTGAGCTTCGGCTGGCTTCAGGCGGCGGGCATACGGGTTGGAGCAGGGCTTGGATCATCAACTTCTGGGCTCGCCTGCGCGATGGCGAGAAGGCCCAGGAAAACTTGCAGGCGTTGCTGGTGAAATCGACGCTGCCAAACCTGTTCGACAACCATCCGCCGTTCCAGATCGACGGGAATTTCGGCGGAACCGCCGCTATCGCGGAGATGCTCTTGCAAAGCCAGGATGGCGAGATCAAGCTGCTGCCGGCGTTGCCCGCGGCATGGGCGGAGGGAAGCGTGAAGGGCCTGCGCGCCCGGGGCGGCCTGACCGTGGATGTGGCTTGGAAGAACCATGAACTGACTTCGGCTTCGTTCTTCGCCAGCCGGGACGTGGATCTGCCGGTGGCGATTTACCATGCTCACGGCGATGCAGACCGTGAGAGGCTCAAGCTGAAGGCCGGTGAGGGCGCGGGTATCGGGAGGGGCGGCGCAGTTTATAAATAGAGCGCCGCGGTGTTGACGAAGGGCACTGTGGTAGTTTATTGTGGCGGTTCGACCTCAATCTCAACTCACTATGGCCGAAACGGAACACGGCAAAATTTATGAGAGTCATGTGTTGCTGAATTCGACTCTCGACAGCGTGGATAAGGCCGAGGAGATTGTTCTCGAAGCGGTAAAGGAAATGGGTTTCGAGGAGGACGACGGTCACCAGATCGGCATGGCCATTCGGGAGTGCATGGTGAACGCGGTTGTCCACGGGAATCGGTATAACGCGAAAAAGCATGTGCATTTGGATGTCGACGCTACGCCGACGCAATTGACGGTAACGATCGGGGACGAAGGCGAGGGGTTCGATTTGGGCTCGCTGCCCGATCCGCTGGCATCGGAGAATCTGCTGCGGCAATCGGGACGGGGGATTCTCCTGATCAGGGCATTTATGGACGACTTCGATCTCCATCCGCGGCCGGGTGGGGGGACGGAAGTACGAATTGTGAAGAATCTGAGCCGGCCTTAGTGGAAGCGTAGGTCGCTCAAGCACAAGTAGAACGCGCGCAATGGCCCAAACAGCCTGCGCGCTCACGATAACGGCGCGCAACGGCCACCGAACGGCCTGCGCGCTCATAGTAACCGCGCGCAACGGCCACCGAACGGCCTGCGCGCTCATAGTAACCGCGCGCAACGGCCATCAAACGGCCTGCGCGCTCATAGTAACCGCGCGCAACGGCCATCAAACGGCCTGCGCGCTCATAGTAACCGCGCGCAACGGCCACCAAACAGCCTGCGCGCTCGTTTAGGAGGCAAACAAGTGAGTGTTAAGCTAACGACCCGCCAGGTGGGTGACGTGACGGTGATCGATGCGGTAGGGCGGATAACGCTGGGCGAAGGCGCCAGCACTTTTCGCGATCTGATCCGGGATCTCTCCGCTAAGGGCGACAAGAAGGTGCTTTTGAACCTCGGGGAGGTTTCGTATATCGATAGCTCTGGGATTGGCGAAATGGTCTCCGGGTTCACCACGGTGACGAACAATGGTGGGCAGTTGAAACTGGAGGGCCTCTCCAAGCGGGTTAAGGATCTGCTGCAGATCACCAAGCTTTACACGGTCTTCGAGGTCTTCGACGACGAGGCGGACGCTATTCGCAGCTTCGTCTGACTTCGCCGAGTGGTCGGCGAGGCTCCTCGACTGGCGATTCTGGCGTTACGAGCCCGCCATTGCACACAAGCATTGCTGATCTGCCCTTAGACAAGTGGGGTTCCGGCGCTGATAAGTCCGTGTCCTACCACCGCATACACAACTCATTATGCCGGCGGCCGAAGCGACGGGTGCCTTTCGCCCCCGGGTTGGCCTTCGAAACCCGATTCGAAATTACCGCCAAAAATAAATGTGCAAAACGTCGGTACGTTCTTGAGGCTACGAAAAGCCGGAGGAAACCCTTGAGCCGCCACACTTAATTGTTCTGGACGGGGGTGGACACAGCCTCAAACCAATCCAGCGGGTCTCTACACCATGCAAATGAACGGGTTATCGGCCATTCCGTTCATGCCTTCCGCCGACGTTGAATATGCAGCCTTTTGGAGATCCATACCAAAAGCTGAAGACCCAGCAATTTCGCCTCTTCTTCGGGTACCGTCGGCCATTTTCAGAGAAGGCGCAAACGATTGGCGTCGTTGAACTCAAGACACATTCCTGCTACCGTATTTACATTCCTTGACGGTCAGGCAAATTAGTCAATTGGCTTGCCCGTCCCGCATGGGGAACCAAGACCGTTCTTCAGATCGACGCAGCCTCAACCAGAACTAGTCTGGTTGGGAGATCGCGTGAAGTCCCGGTACTCCAGCATCGGCGTTCCTTCCCGAAGCAAGTGGCCAGGTCTCATTGCCATTTGTTTCCGTGTGTCGAATCCAGTTCCTTCGGAACCGCGCCGTCAGCGGTTACCAGTCGGATACCGTAGCGCCCATTAAGAGGCGCGCCAATTCCGAGCGCGGCAAATTCCGCCGCCGGCGATGGCGGTCAATCCGAACATTACAAAGCAGTTATCGAAATCGCAGGGGGTACCTATGAATTTCATCCAACTCGGCAGGCGGACTGCCTGCTTATCCTTCCTTTTGCTTGCCTCGGTGCTTGCCATCTGGGCACAGGCTGAAACAGGTCAGATTGTCGGTTCTATTAAGGATCAAAGCGGCGCCAATGTTGCGGGTGCCACTGTGACCGTAACCAATGTCGATACCGGCGGCAAACGCCTGACCACATCCAACTCGGACGGGCTCTTTGCCGTACCGAACCTGATACCGGCCGAATACCAGGTGGAGGCTTCGTCCGGCGGCTTCAGCACCTACAAAACCAGGGTCAACATCACGGTCGGCGAGAAAGTAGGCCTCGACGTCAAGCTGGAGGTCGGCGAGTCCAAAACGGTGGTTGAGGTCTCTGAAACCGCCGCCGCCGTCAAGGTCAACACTGAGACGCAGACCATTACCCAAACGTTGAGCACGGCCCAAATGAACGAGCTGCCGTCTCAAAACCGCAGTCCTTATGACTTCATGGTGACCTCCGGAAACGTCAGCGAAGACGATCCGTCTGGAAGAGGCGCCGGCGTGGCCATCAACGGTCTGCGTTCGGCGGGCACCAACGTGATGCTGGATGGGGTGGCCAACAACGACGAATTCGTTGCTGCCGCTGGCCAGCCCGTGCCGATCGATTCAGTACAGGAGGTCGGCATCACCACCAGCAACTTTACGGCTGAGCAGGGCCGCGCTTCGGCCGGCGTGGTTAACGTGACGACGAAATCGGGCACCAACGAATACCACGGCACCGCCTATGAATTCAATCGCGTATCGGCGCTGGCATCGAACTCCTTCTTCAACAACGCCAACGGCCTGCCCAACTCCATTTACACGCGGAATGTCTTCGGCTACTCTATCGGCGGTCCTGTCATTAAGAACAAGCTGTTCTTCTTTAACAACACCGAGTGGACCCGAGTCCGCAGCATCGCCAATAGCACGGAGTACGTCATCGACCCGGCTTATATCGCCGCTTCCTCGCCTGCGACGCAGCAGGTCTTTGCGCAGTACGGAAAGCTCAAGACCAACCTGCAGACCTTGGGGGTTTACAGCCGCAATGAACTGGCGGCGATCGGAACCGACCCTTGCGCTGGGTCGGCCGCCGGCGGCGGTTGCGATAGCTATGACCCCAACAAACCCATGCTCGACCTCGTCTCGTATGGCGCGGCTCAATCAGCGGGTGGTGGAACCCCGCAAAATACTTACAACGTAGTGGGCCGCGTGGATTACAACATGAGCGATAAGACGCTCATCTACACGCGCTATGCCCTCTATAGCGAAGCCGATCTGGCCGGCTCATTGGTCAACAGTCCCTATCAGGGCTACGATACCGGTCAAACCGTCGAGGACAATAGCGTGCTGGTGGGCATCACTCACACCTTCTCCCCGGTGTTTGTCTCGCAGACAAAGCTCGACTTTAACCGCTTCAATGGAATCCAACCGAATCCCCCCGCGGGCATCGTACCGGACTTTTCGATGGGCGGGAGCCTCGGCGGTAACTACGGCATCGCCATGCCTGGCTATGGGTATGAGTTCTTTGGCGGACCTCAGAATTTTGGCCAGTTATATGAGGATTTGAGCTACAGCAGAGGTAAACACGAAATCCGCTGGGGACTCTCCCAGACTTACCTGCTGGACGACCGCACCTTCGCCGCGTATCAGAATTCGAACAACACGATCGGCAGAGACATCGGGAACGCATTTGACAATTTAGCTGCCGGACAGGAGTACCAGTTTGCCGCGGCTATTGATCCGGGCGGCAAATACCCCTGCATCAATGGCGTGCAAACGGCCGCCTGTACGATCAATCTTCCAGTGGGTCCGCCTAATTTCTCACGGAGCAACCGCTATAACGAAACCGGTCTGTACGTCCAGGATTCGTGGAAGGCAACCCCGCGCCTTACCTTCAACATCGGCCTCCGGTGGGAATACTACGGCACCCAGCACAATCGGAACGCCAACCTGGATTCCAATTTCTACCTGCCCGATGCCGTAGGGCCAACCAGTCCGCTCTTTCCGCAGGCTGTTGCCAATGGCTCCGTACAACTCGCTCCTCAGAGTTCGTACGGTTCCCTTTGGGCGGCCAGCCCTACGAACTTCGCTCCGAAGCTCGGCTTCGCCTGGGATGTGTTTGGCGACGGGAAGACGAGTTTCCGCGGCGGATACTCCCTCGGTTATGAACGGAACTTCGGCAACGTCACGTACAACGTGCTCTTCAATCCGCCGAATTACGCGGTGGTCAACCTGTTCGCCGGAAGTCAGGGCTTCAACACCATCCCGATCAGCACCACGAACTACGGCATTCTGGCCGGCTCAAACGGCTCCGCGGCGCTGCCCCCCTCCGAGCTGCGCTGGGTGCTGCCGAACATCCCGCAAGCCTTTGCACAACTCTTCAGCGCGTCCATCGAGCATCAATTCTTCCGCAGCACCCACCTGGAAGTCGATTACTCCGGTTCGATCGGCGAACACCAGTACGACATTCAGAGCGCGAACTTCCCGGGCACCGGCAACTACTACCTGGGTGTTCCCTGCTCCGGCCAGCTCTACAGTTGCGAAGCAACCCTGAATAATCAGTACAGCAGCATCAATCTGCGAGGGGCCTCCGGCCATTCCAGCTACAACTCAATGAACGTCCGGTACGACATTCAGAATATCGCCAACTCCGGTTTGACCCTGCGCCTGAACTACACATACAGCCACACTATTGACGACTTGAGCGATACTTTCAGTTCGTCGTACAACCAGTTCAATCTGGGCTATACCGATTTCGAGAACCCTTCCGTGGACAAGGGCAGTTCTCAATTCGATAACCGGCACCGCATTGCCATCTCGGCCATCTATCAGATTCCCCTCTTCAGGAATGGAAATCGCATCCTGAAGGCCGCCGCGGGTGGATGGGAACTGGCGCCCGTATTCACCGCCCGCACTGGTGCGCCCTTTACGATTTACGACCTCACGAACGATAATTTTCTGTATACGCGCCTGGTTTTGGATCAAGCCGCGCCGGCGCAGTCCAGAACATACATTGGGCCCGACACGTATTCGGTTTACAACTTTGCCAATATCAACACCGGCTCTTACGCGAATCCAATATGCGGCTGCTCTGACTTCGGTCCTTTTCCGGCCAACATGACCGGACGCGATGCGTTCCGGACGCCCGGCACTTGGAACCTCGATCTGGGGATGTATAAGAATTTCGCAGTGACGGAGAGGATGAAGGTCCAGCTCCGGCTGGAAGCTTACAACTCGTTCAACCATGCGAATTTCGGCATCAACACGGGGGGCGCCTACATCTTCGACGGCGCCGGCAGCGTGATCACCGGCCAGTACAACGGCAACCGCAACATACAACTCGGCGCCAAGTTTGTGTTTTAAGTAAGACCAGGTTGGAAACATACAGGCCGATTGGCCCACGGCCAGCGCGCGGGGGCGGGTTGCCAACCTGGCTGTAAACTCACTGCAAGGCTGGCAGCTCCGGCGCTCGTTTAGGAGGATCTCTCCGCTAAGGGCGACAAGAAGGTGCTTTTGAACCTCGGGGAGGTTTCGTATATCGATAGCTGTGGGATTGGCGAAATGGTCTCCGGGTTCACCACGGTGACGAACAATGGTGGGCAGTTGAAACTGGAGGGCCTCTCCAAGCGGGTTAAGGATCTGCTGCAGATCACCAAGCTTTTACACGGTCTTCGAGGTCTTCGACGACGAGGCTGACGCCATTCGCAGCTTCTGATTTCGGCAATTGGCGGCGGGGTGCCGACAGGCGATTCCAGGCGCCACGCACCCGGCTATTGCCAAAAAGCAGAAATCGCGGACTTCTCATGAGACAAGTGGGGTTTATCCGGCACTGACTCAGTATAAGTCCGTGTCACTACCATCCCTTGCACAACCCATTATGCAGGCGGCCCAAACGACGGGCGCCTTTCGTCCCCTGCCTACGCCCGCTGTGGCGCGGGTGCTGCTGTCAGATGAGTTCACATTAGTCCGAGAGGGGCTGGCTGCGTTATGCCGGGCGCTTCCCGGGTTTGAGGTGATCTCCCAGGTCGGAACAGGCCAAGCGACAGTACAAGAGATTTTGAGGCTGGCGCCCGATGTGGCCCTGATCGACATTGGGCTCTCCGATCTGGCCGCGAGCGAAGTCATCCGGCGGGTCCGCGAGCTGGGTTCCCGAACACGCTGCGCGCTGATTTCGAGCCGGCGCGACCGGAAAACCGTTCTTGAATCGCTCCGTTCCGGGGCCTGCGGCTACCTGCTGAAAAGCTCGAACGCAGCGCAACTGGGCGAAGCTCTGAACCAGCTTATGCAGGGCGGTATTTACGTCTCTCCACAAATTGAGGTGGCCGCCCTCTTTGCGGAGGGTTCCAGCCGGACCAGATCGGCGAGTCCGATTGAGCAATTGAGCAGCCGCGAGTTTCAGGTCTTTTCGCTGCTGGTGGAAGGCGTTCGCGCCAAAGAGATTGCGGCGCGCCTGTCCCTCAGTCCAAAAACCGTGGACACGTACCGGTCGAGCCTGATGCGAAAACTCGAGATCTACGACGTGGCGGGGCTGGTTCGATTTGCGATCCAGCAGCAGATCGCGTAGGGGGAAACTGCAAGTGGATTACACGGTCAATCACACGTTTGGAGGCTTCATTTCATCCTTAATTTCCAATGACTTAGAGCCGACTCTTGCGGATAAGCAAGCCACCGGCACGGTCAGTTATCTCCCAGAAGCGGCGGCGGAGATGGCCTTCGATCGTTCCCAAAAAGATGAGTTGTGCCTGCCATGGTTGGCGGGACTAAAGTAGAACCCACAAATCGCCGATTCAATATTCAATATTGTGATACCGTCGTGAAACTGAATCTGCAAGCATTCGGTATTTCGAGGCAGGATGAGATCGGAAGGGTTCGGAGGATGTCGGGCCTGTGTCGATAGTAGCGTGTGTCAAGGTAGACGACGGTGTAGTTCTCGGTTCCGAGAGCATGACTCAGGTGTACGGCAAGCCCGGTCCGGAAACATAGGCAATAGATCAATTGAAAGCTATCTGAGCGAATTCAGCGAACAACAGGGCAGGGAGGAATCCACTGGCGAGGAAATCGCAAAGGAACTAATGACGTTCATTCGAGCGCCATACGACGATACGTTCGGGACGCTCGTTGAGCCGCCCGCGCTTGGCTTCTATCTTGCTGGGTATTCTCCGAAGGAGCACACCAGCACGGAATGGGAGTTCACCCTGACAAAATCCGGCGGCCCGCCGACCAAACCGCGACCAGATAATCAATTTGGTGCGAGCTGGAGGGGGGCCTTTGGAATGGCTGGCCTCGTCATCGGCTATGGCTCCGTTAGAAGGGCGCAGCATCAGACGGCCATAGAGCCGCAGACTCCGTTCTTCCAGAGCACCAACCCTCGGTTTAGCTTCGCTTGGGCTAACCTAGGGACGCGTTCACTGCCCGTTCGGAGGGGCTGGTCCTCGTGATAGCCTGAAGGGAGATAGTCTGAGGGCTGCGTACTCCGTTGAAAGGCTGTACCTAAGAAGTGACCCGCCACGAGTTAAAAGTATTAGAGCAAGATCAACTTGTCGCCAAAGTGGGCGACGCCATTCACTACACTAGCTTGCACAAATCGCAGGTGGTGCGTTGGGGAATCGGCGCCCTGGCGGCCTTGCTTCTGGCCGGAGGCGCCTGGTGGTTTTGGAGCTACCAAAAAGCGAATCGCGAAGCGGATCTGCGAGACGCCTTCCTGGTGTCCGAAGCCACGGTAGGTAAGGAGAGCACGCCTTTTACCAAGAACTTCGCGACGCAGCAGGCGAAAGACGACGCGGTTCTGAAGGCTTTCACCGATGTGGCGGCGAAGGATAGCGGAACCAAAGAAGGCGATGTGGCCGCGTTCTACACGGCTGGGCTGAAGAACGAAAAGGGCGACACCAATACGGCCATCGTCATTCTGAAGGGCATTGTGGATGGCGGGAGGCCGGTATCGTCCATCGCCAGGCTTTCACTCGCCAATCTTTACGCGGGACAGGGCAAGTACCTGGAGGCGGAAACGCTGGTAAAGAGCTTGGTGGATAGACCGACGTCGTTGGTTTCGAAGGAACACGCCCAGATTCAACTGGCGGAGATCCTTGGCAAGCATGATCCGGAGGCCGCGAAGAAACTGTTGGCGTCCATTAAGGTGCCGCCCTCGCCGGTTAGCTCGACGTTGGAGCGCAGTATTGAAACGGCCCGTGCCGGCATCGATCGAAGATGAGCCGCGGTAGGCGCAGCCGGACCGCGCATGCTCGGATCTCTCAAACTGCAAGGGCCGGCAACGCGCCGGCGGAAGTATCCTGAACCTGCCCACCGCTATCGCACCGATTTTCAGCGGGATCGCGACCGCATTATCCATGCGCGCGCGTTCCGCCGTTTGGAAGGCAAGACCCAGGTTTTCGCGCCGCGTCTGAGCGACCATTTTCGGAACCGGCTCACGCACACGATCGAGGTTTCGCAGATCGCGCGCACAGTGGCCGTGGCGCTTCAACTGGACGACGAATTCACTGAGACCCTGGCGCTGGCGCATGATCTGGGCCATCCCCCCTTTGGGCATGCCGGCGAGCACGAACTGGACGAACGCATGCGCCGGTTCGGCGCAGGTTTTGAGCACAATCTGCATTCGCTGCGGATTGTGGACTGGCTGGAACGGCGCTACGCGCGTTTTGAGGGGCTGAACCTGACCTTTGAAGTGCGGGAAGGCATCGTGAAGCATTCTCGCGAGGTCTTGCCGAACGCGCCAGGTGAACTGGCGGAATTCCTGCCCGGTGTACGTCCTCCGCTCGAAGCGCAGTTGCTCGATCTGGCCGACGAAATCGCGTATAACACCGCCGACTTCGATGACGGCTTCAACGCCGGTCTGCTGCGAATCGAAGACGTGTGCCACGAGGTGCCGCTGGTGGCGGCCCTGGTGGAGCGAGCCGAGATGCAATTTCCGGGAGCGAGCGATGCCACCCGCTTCTGTGAGATGCTACGAGCATTGATTGACACCTTGGTGGGCGGACTCATCGAAGGCACTGTCGAACGCGCCAGGAAGAGCGGCGTGCAGTGTGTGGAGGAAGTCCGCCAGCTCGACTACCGCCTGGCGGCATTCACCGCGGAGACTGCTGAAGCCGCTCGCCAACTGAAGAGTCTTCTGACCCGGAGCGTGATCCTATCGCCCGGTCTTGTGGAGGAGCGCAAGGCTGCGGCCAGCCGGGTGGGCGAACTTTTCGATCTGCTGGTGCGGGAACCAAAGCGGCTGCCATTGGATGACCGCGAAGAACTGGAGCGCCACCCGGTACATCGAGTAGTCTGCGATTTCATCGCCGGTATGACGGACGCCTACTTCGTGAAGATGGCGGACCGGCTGCAACGGGCGGATTAAGTATCGCCGTGAGACGCGGCTTGATTAGAGGTCGAACTCGATCCCCTGGGCCAGCGGCAGACTGCTGGACCAGTTGACCGTCACGGTCTGCCGGCGCATGTATGCCTTCCAGGCATCGCTGCCCGATTCGCGTCCCCCGCCGGTCTCCTTCTCTCCGCCAAACGCGCCGCCAATTTCGGCGCCGCTGGTGCCGATGTTTACGTTGGCAATTCCGCAGTCGCTGCCCCGCGCGCTGAGGAAAGTCTCCGCGGATCGCAGACTATCCGTGAAGATGGCTGATGAGAGGCCCTGCGGCACGGCGTTGTGCCGGCCAATCGCCTCGTCGAGCGAATCGAATTCCATCACGTACAAAATCGGCGCGAACGTCTCATGCCATACCACAGGCATATCGTGCCGCGCTTCCACAATCGCCGGCTGGACGAAAAATCCGGGCCGGGCGGCGTCGCTCCCGCCCGCCACCACGCGCCCGCCCTGCTCAACTGCCGCGCGCAACGCCGCCGCCATATTGTCGACGGCATCCTGGTCAATCAGAGGTCCCACTAATGTGCCGCTATCAAGCGGGTTGCCGATTCGAATCTGCCCGTACGCCGCTTTCAGCTTCTCTTTGAACTCGGCGGCAATGCCGCGCTGGAGGAAGAGGCGGCGAAGGGTGGTGCAGCGCTGGCCCGCCGTGCCCACCGCACCGAATAAGACGCCGCGCAGAGCAAGGTCCAGGTTCGCGTCGTTCGTCACAATCACGCCATTGTTGCCGCCCAGCTCAAGAAGCGTACGCCCCAGACGCGCCGCCACCGCTTGCGCCACATGCCGGCCCATGCGCGTGGAACCGGTGGCGCTGATCAGCGGCACACGCGCATCCCGCACCAGGCGTTCGCCGATTTCCCCATCGCTCCCGATCACGAGCGAAAAGACTCCCGGCCACCCGTGCTCCGTAAGAACCCGGTTGCAAATGTGCTGCACAGCGATCGCCGTCAGCGGAGTCTTGGGCGACGGCTTCCAGACCACGCAATCGCCGCAGACCGCCGCCAGCAGAGCATTCCACGACCACACGGCAACCGGAAAATTGAACGCCGAAATCACGCCCACAATGCCGAGCGGGTGCCACTGCTCAAACATCCGGTGTTCCCTGCGCTCGCTGGGCATGGTCAGCCCGTACAATTGGCGCGACAGTCCGACGGCGAAATCGGCAATGTCGATCATTTCCTGAACCTCGCCCTTGCCCTCCCCCAGAATCTTGCCCATCTCCAGCGTCACCAGCGCGCCCAGGTCGTCCTTGTGCAGGCGCAGCTCATCGCCGATGGCGCGCACAATCTGACCGCGCTGCGGCGCAGGCAGCATACGCCACGACTCAAACACCGAAGCCGCTTCGGCCAGCACGCGCTCATACTCGCCTGCCATCGCCATGCGAACCCGGGCTATCGGCTTCTCGTCGATCGGGCTGAACGAGACCAGTTCCGACCCGTGGCACCGGATCCAGCTCTGGCCGCATGCCCCGTCAGATATCGCGTCCAGCCCCAGGCGCTTCAGAAGCTCCGCCGCTGCCGGGTGAGCGGACGTTGTCAGGGTGGAGTCAACCATTGGAAACCCTTCCGGCCCAGCCGCGACTCAGATCGGTGGCGCGGGCCGCACGCTCAATAGTATGAACGACTGGGGCCGCAAAGGACGGCTGAGAGCAATTGACTGGAACTCCGTGACCGCTGCCGCCGTTTTCCTCAGTGGGCGAATTCGCGGGCTTGATACGCTGCCCGCGCCGCTCGTGGCCCGGCGCCGTGAGCGGCTGCAAAACCCTCTGATACTCTGCGATTGGGAGTCGGAAGAACATGAAGAAGTTTCTGCTTGGCGTGCTGGTAGGGCTGGTGTTTACGGTGTTGGCCGGAATCATCCTGGTCTTGGTTTTCGCGAAGCTGGTGACACCCAAGGCGCCGTCGATCGCGGCAAGCTCCATTCTTGTGCTGCATCTGGACGGCGATTTGCCCGAGTCGGCCCCAGTTGAATTCCCGTTTCCTTTCCTCGAACAGCAGGCGGCCGTGACCATTCGAGACTTCTGGGCCTCTGTTCATTACGCCGCTACCGATAGCCGTATCAAGGCGATTGTCATTCATCCACGCGGCCTCACCGCCGGATGGGCCAAGCTCCAGGAGATTCACCAGGACCTCGTCAACTTCAAGAAATCCGGCAAACCGGTCTACGCCTATCTCGAAGGCGCCGGAACGCGCGAGTATTACGTCGCATCTGTCGCCGACCGCATCTTCGACTCTCCCGACGATCTGTTGGATGTCAAGGGCATGCGCTTGGAGACCATGTACCTCAAGGGCTCTCTCGACAAGATTGGCGTCGAATTCCAGGTGGATCACATCGGCCGCTTTAAGGACGCTGGAGACATGTTCACCAGGAAGGACATGTCGCCCGAGACGCGCGAAGTGTTGAATCAGGTGCTTGACCAGATCTTTGGCGACTTCTGCTCCACCGTTGCCGCCGGGCGGAAGAAAACGGCCGATCAGATCACGTCGATCGTCAACCAGGGACCGTTTACCGCCGATAAGGCCCAGGCCGCCGGGCTGTTGGACGTGCTTGGCTACGAAGATCAGATGTACGGCGAACTCACGAAAAAAGTTGGGGGCGATCCTTCCAAGGTGTCGCTTCGGACCTATTCGAAGACGATTCCCTACAAGGGAGACCGCATCGCCGTTCTCTCCGCGGAAGGCGACATTGTCCGGGGCCACGTTGACGACATGTTCGGAGGAACCGAGGCCATCGCTTCGGAGAACATCACGAAGTCGATCCGCGATTTGAAGAACGATAACTCAGTGAAAGGCGTCATCGTGCGCGTCAATTCACCGGGCGGAGACGCCGTTGCCTCCGATGAAATCCTGCATGAAATGAAGATGCTGAGTAACGAAAAGCCGCTGGTGATTTCCATGTCCGATTACGCCGCGTCGGGCGGGTACTTCATTTCGATGACCGGTGATCGCATCGTGGCCTATCCCGACACGATCACCGGCTCCATCGGCGTCATCTATGGCAAGTTCAGCATGAAAGAGCTTTACAACAAGCTTGGCATCCAAAAAGAAATCCTTCAGCGCGGCAAGTATGCCGACATCGATTCCGATTACACCCCGCTCTCGGAAGACGGAAAGGAAAAGCTGCACGAGGGGATTGAGACCACGTATCGTTCGTTTGTGTCGAAGGTGGCGGCCGCCCGCAAGAAGCCGTATGAACAAATCGACTCCATCGCGCAGGGCCGGGTCTGGATGGGCGCGCTGGCCAGCCAGAACGGTTTGGTGGACGAACTCGGCGGTTTCGACCAGGCGATTGCCGTGATCAAGCAGCGCGCCAAGCTGCCGGCCGATCGCGATGTCACGCTGGTTGCCTATCCCGCGCGCCGCAGCTTCTTTGAGGTACTGACCAGCAGCAATGCTGACCAGATGGCGGACAGCGTGGCGCAAGAGAAGATTCGGAAGACTCTCGGTTTCGTGCCCAGCCTGTCGCTGTTAAAGGGCGGCATGCTGCGGCTGATGCCGTATCAGCTCGTAGTCAAGTAGCCGGCGGCTGCGATTTCGACGGCGCGTCCCTTGGCTAACGGTAGACCGCGCAGCCGCGCGATTCAAGACCGGCGAGCCACTCGGTTGGCGCAAGCGTCGTCACCCACCGCAAATCGAGCTTCTCAAGGCGAGGGAGCGAAGCCATGGCCGCTGGTAACTGCGTGAGCGGGTTGCCGCGCAAATCGATCTGGCGCAACTCCCTGAGCTGACCCACTGCGTCCGGCAACGATGACAGCCCGTTGTTTCTCAGATGCAATTCTCGCAATCGAGAAAGCTGTCCCAGCGAGTCAGGAATTGAGACGAGCCGATTGCCGGATGCTCGCAGCTCGATTAAACTTGCCATGCCCGCGATGCAGTCAGGCCACATTTCGAAGGCATTGTCACTGATATTCAGATAGCGCAGCCTGGTCAGGCGTCCCAGGGCAAGCGGCAACGCAGTCAAACGATTGTCGTGAAGATACAGGAATTCGGTAAGGCCGTCCAGATCCCCGACGCTTTCGGGCACTGCGGTAAGAAGATTGTGTCCAACATCGAGCATTCGAAGCCGCTTTAGGCTCCCAACCCGCGAGGATAGCTTGGACAATTGGTTCTCGGCCAGAACCAGCGTTTCGAGTTGAACTCGTTCCCACACTGAGTCCGGAACGAAGCCCAGTTGTTTCTTCCATAAATTTAAATGCGGCTCCGATCGATCCTGCACCGGAACATGGTACCCCGCTTCGCGCGGCGGGCCGCCCTCAGAACACCATGCTCGACTCAATCCCCGAAGACGTAAGGGCCGACTGCATGCGCGAGAGCGCGCTCTTGTGGATTTGTGAAACCCGGCTCTCATTGACGCCGAGCACCGTGCCGATCTCTTTCATGGTCATGTCGCGATCGTAGTAAAGCGTCACCACCTCCTGGTAACGGCGGGGCAGGCTCTTCATGGCGGTGGAGAGCTTAGAGCGCAGTTCACCGCGAGCGAACACCTGGTCCGGGTGCTGGTCCCGCTTGCAGGGAATCTCCGGCGCCGGGCGCTCTTCGCTATCCGGCGTGGCATGGTTTTGCGCGGAGAGCAGTCCCAGGTTGCCCAAGTCGATCATCAGCGTCCGCCAGCGATTCACCGTCAGGCCCATCTCCGCAGCGATCTCGGCCGGAAACGGTGTCCGGTTGAAGCGCTTCGTCAACTCCTGAACCGCCACCTCCATCTGGCGGTGGCGTCGACGCAGGTCACGCGAGGCGCAATCTAGTTGACGCAAACTGTCGAGGATCGCCCCTTTGATGCGATGCTTCGCGTATGCCGGAAACGCCACCATCTTGTCTTCTTCGTACTTTGTCGCCGCATCGAACAAACCCATCACGCCGGCATGAATCAGGTCATCAAGCTCTACGTGAACCGGAAGGGTTTCGTGAACCCGTACGGCAATCGCCGTCACCAGTTGCAGGTGCTCCACAATCAACGCGTCCCGGCGCGACACGTCAATGATCTTGGCCGCGGTCTCAACCGCGGCGAGTTTCGTCCGCTTACGGGACGCCGGCGAAATGCGGCTCCTATTCTTATGAACGGCGGGGCCGATTTCTGAGATTCTCATGGCGATTGTGGCTGCGGTGCTCACTGGGTTTCTCCTCGTGTCGGGCGCTCATTTGCCGCCCGCACGCCTTGAGAAAGGCAACCGGTCAGCCACCCTCTTGACAGGTCCTGTAGTCCACGGCTGAGTCCGTGCCCACACGTAGACCCACGTTGCCAAGCACTAGTGTTTACAGCCATTTAAGTGAAGTCCTGCCTCGAACTAAGCTTTTCGACCGCACCCTCCGCGTACTACAGGGAGTAAGGGTCAAAAAGCCGCCGCGCGTTTCAGGTTGGAACCGGCTTCGGTACGCGAGACCCGATGCGGGATTTAGCACCGGTTGCGACGGGCAGTCTGGGGACTAAACGGTAAGGGTAGGAAGATTAAACCGATGGC
>CAJCIT010000168.1 GCA_903970405.1 Acidobacteriaceae bacterium
ATCGCGCCGTAGATCTGGGCGAGTTTCAGTAGTGGGAACTCCTCCTGGATCGCCTCTGGCGATTGGCCCGCCCCCTGGCTGCAACTCCGTTATGCTGAAGGTCTGCGAGCCGGCTGTCAGGACGTTGAAACAGAATATTGATTTGCCGGGATTCCGGCGAAAGTCTACCCTGTAAAAGACGCGGGCACGAATCCCAATTACGCATCATCCATGGCGAGTACGAGCCCGAAAAACCCGAGCCCCGACAAGAAACCTGGCCCTGACGGGAAACCCGTCCCGAGCTTGAAAACCGGGAAGGCCAGATCAAGAAATGTACACGTGGCAACCGACGCGTCAGAAGCGATCGCGACCCAATCCGCAATGCCTCAACTCGACGATCCCGCGTTGTACATCAACCGGGAACTGAGCCTGCTCGATTTCCAGCGGCGCGTTTTGGAAGAGGCGGCCGACGCCACAAATCCGCTACTTGAGCGCGTCAAGTTCCTCTCCATCTTCGGCTCGAATATGGATGAGTTCTTCATGGTTCGGGTGGCCGGACTATGGCAGCAGATTGACAACAACAAGCCCGAAATGAGCCTGGACGGAAAAGGCCCCAGCGAACAACTGGAGGCCATCCGCCTCAGCGTGAATGACGTGATGGAAGAGTCCTACGGACTATGGCGCAATCAGTTGATGCCGGCTCTCAAGAAGGCGGGCATCCACATTCTGGAACTCAATGAACTGAAGCCGCAACAAAAAGTGTTCCTCGACGACTATTTCCGGCGCGTTGTCTATCCGGTTCTGACGCCGCTTGCGGTGGACCCCAGCCGTCCCTTCCCGCATATCTCAAACCTGAGCCTCAACGTAGCCGCCGTGGTTACCAATGATGACGGCATTGAACGTTTCGCCCGAATCAAGGTTCCCGATTCCCTGCCCCAACTGGTGCCGGTGCCCGGCGAATCCGGTGAGACGTGTTTTGTCTGGCTGGAGCGGGTGATTACGGACAACCTGCGGCTGCTGTTCCCGGACATGGACATTGTGGATGCCAACCTGTTCCACGTTACACGCGATGCGGAACTGGCGATTCAGGAAGTGGAAACGGACGACCTGCTCGAAAGCATTCAGGAAGCGGTGTGGCGCCGCCGGTTCCGCGATGCCGTCCGGCTGCAGGTGGACCGCCGCATCAATCAGAAGTTGGTAGATCTGCTGAGTACAAATCTGGAGCTGACCCACGAAGACGTATACCGCATTGACGGCCCTATCGCGCTGAGCCGCCTGCGCGGGTTACTCACTCTCGACCGGCCCGCGCTGAAAGATAAGCCCTTCACGGCTTCGATTCCGGCGGGCTTCTCCTTCGCCGCGAAGTCGGAAATGTTTTCGATGATTCAGCAGGGTGACATTTTGGTGCACCACCCCTATGAGTCGTTTCAGCCGGTTGTGGATTTTCTGCGCGTCGCGGCGCGCGATCCCGATGTCCTGGCCATCAAGATGACCCTATACCGGGCCGGGAGCCGGTCGCCTATCGTGGATGCGCTGCTCGACGCCATTCAACATGGCAAGCAGGTGGCGGCGCTGGTGGAGCTGAAGGCGCGCTTCGACGAGGAGAGCAATATTGAGTGGGCGGAAAAGCTGGAAGAGCAGGGGGTCCACGTCGTGTATGGCCTGCTCGGCCTCAAAGTGCATTGCAAGGTGGCCCTGGTGGTGCGCCGGGAAGGCGATCAAATCAGACGCTACGTCCATTTGGGCACAGGCAACTACAACGCCACCACGGCGCGGCTCTACACCGACCTGGGCATGTTCACGTGTGACGAAGAAATCGGCGAAGACGTCACTGACCTTTTCAACCACCTCACGGGCTACTCGGCGAAAACGTCGTACCGCAAACTGCTGGTGGCGCCGCACAGTCTTCGCCAGGGTCTGGAACGGCTTATTCAAAGGGAGGTCGAGCGCCAGAAGCATCATGGCGACGGCTACATGATCTTGAAGATGAACGCGCTGGAGGATCAAGGGATGATCGAAGCGCTCTACGCCGCGTCGCGAGCGGGCGTGAAGATTGACGCAATTGTGCGCGGCGTCTGCTCCCTGCGGCCTGGCATTCCCGGCGTCAGCGAAACCATTCGCGTGAAAAGCATCATCGGGCGGTTCCTGGAACACAGCCGCATCTACTACTTCCACAATGGCGGCGACGAGGAGGTCTATCTGGGCAGCGCTGACTTTATGCCGCGCAATTTGAATCGCCGCGTGGAGACGCTCTTCCCGGTGAAGAACCCGAAGATCCTGCGGCGGCTGCGCGATGAGATTCTGGAGCAGTACCTCCGCGACGAAGCCGGCGCCCGTCATCTGCAATCGGACGGCAGCTACACGCGTGCCGCCCGCGAACCGAACAAGCGCCAGCCGGATAGCCAGGCCTGGTTCCTGAAGCACCACGGCGGGTAGGCGCGCCGGCCGTTACGCGGGCTGCGCCCCTTCCGTTTCCTTAGCAACCTGACTGGCGGGGCGGCAGCGATGGCGCATACTGCCGCGGAAGTGCTCGCGTTCCTCGGGAGTCATCTCCTCCCACCGTTCTTTCATGCGCCGTTTCCACGTTCCCCCGTAACCCGATCTGCCCCGGAAGCCTCCGAACAGAATCTTGCTCAGGATCAGTAATCCAAGGGCCTGCCAGAAGGTGATAGCGGGGAGTCCGAACACGGCGGGCACAAGCCAGTTCCAAAGACTCATGACCACGAACCCGATGGCCGCGGCCGCCACCAGCGCAATCGCGGCGAATTTCAATACCTTGCTAATTCTCATTTTCAATTCCTCATTTAACCTTGAATTCTTCATAAATGGCTTCGAGACTACGCCGCAGATGCAGCACCGCATAACGCTTGCGGGATAGAAGGGTGTTGATACTCAGCCCGGTCTCTTCGGCGAGTTCCTTGAAGCTCCGTCCCTCGATTTCATGGGCAATAAATACATCACGCTGCTCGCCGGGCAACTCCTCAAGCGCCTCGTCGAGCTCCTCCAGCAGCACGCTCCGCGCGAACTGGGCTTCCGGCCCGGCGTCAGGCGACGGAAGCAGATCTTCGAGTGAAAGCCCGTCATCGTCGGCGGCGTTGAGAGAAACTTCGCTCGACCCGCGCCGCCGTTTGCGGAAGCGGTCAACGATGCGGTTGCGCGCCACGCGAAAGAGCCAGGCGCCCACCTGCTCAATCGGTTTCATAAGGCGATAGGCCTCGGTCAATTCGTAGAAGACATCTTGCAGGATGTCTTCGGCGTCGCTTTCGTCGTCAACGTGCTTCTTGATGAAATGGAACAGCCGGCGGCGTTCGGCCTGAATCACGTCCGAAATGCGTCGGTTTTGGCCGGTTCGTGATGGGCCGGGAAGATCGGCGGATTCGCTCGCGATGCTCAACACTGCTTCCATCTACTCATGGAGACGAGGGGCGGGCCGGAATATTTTGGTAATGATGACGATATTTCAACCGCAACCTTCAGAGCCGTGACCGTCAGGAGGTCGCCCCCTGAGGCTGTGGGAAAATCTCAGTCCCAGGAAGTAAGTGCGGCAGCGAGGTACAGCAGGTTTACCCGCTTGCTAACGGGCGCGGTTCAGAAGGATGCGAGCGGGAGCGCCAAAGCGTGTCAGGCACGACCGGTCGCTCCCTGACGGTCGGGTAACCGCTTCCTTTGTCTCCAGGGAGGCAAAGCTGCTGCCCTGAAACTCCACAGTCGACTTTTCTTTCAGGAAGAACACCGCCCCGCTCTGAAGCGTGGTGCGTTCGCTTGTCTCCAGGCCCCGCTACCCTGTGACCGGCCGCGAATCCATGGCTCAAAAACATTTCCCTCTGGTCCCGTTTGCGCCGCATAAAGGACGTTATCATTCAGACAGGAGGGACCAGACACAGAATGGGGAGGACAATGGCGAAGGCGGCGCGTATTGTTCCAGCGAAGCTGAAAACCGATGCTATCGTCGAGGCCCTCGTCGAGCTGCGCTTCGATTTGCCAAGCGTGGGCATTCCGGAGATTTCCTTCGTTCGGCTCGCGGAAAACCCGGCATGGAAGGAATACCAGCAACGGATGCTGCCGTTGTTCCACCTGCCCGCACATGTGCGCATGAGCGATGTCAATCTCCGTTATCAGCCCGCTTTAGAACTAGTTGCACCAGACACGCAACGAAGCGTCCGCATCGGACCGCAGGTCCTCTCGTATCACCGTCTCGCGCCTTATGTTGGATGGGGAAAGTTTCGGCCTGAGATTAACGAAACCGTGGTTTGGTTGTTCACTCAGATCCCGGAGATTAACGTTCGACGTCTCGGTCTGCGCTACATGAACGCTCTGAGGGCGGAAGCTCATCAGATCAAATCTGTTCTCGACCTCAATCTGGAACTGAAAGTGGCTGACAAGAGGATCGACGGAAACGTCAACGTTAACTTTACGGAGCCGGTCGACAACGATAGTGCATGCACCGTTCGCATTGCCACGCCGGAGTTTATTCAGGTTCAAGGGGCGGTGCCCCCAAATACCTCGGTGTACGTGGATGTGGATGTCTTCACCAAAGACGGTTTCAGCACCGGAAGCCAAGAGGCGGTTATCGCGTGGATCAACGACGCTCACACCGCGGAAAAGGAGAACTTCTTCCAGCTCTTGACCGATCAGACGATAAACGAACTGAAGGAGAGATAAATGTTCATTCCAGCTGTTGACGCTACCGGAGCCATTCAGCCCATTAACCCGTGGGCTTTTTATGAGTACCTGCCGGTCGAGGACCCACGCTACACACCCCATTACGGCCTGGTTCTTACAAACCTCTGTCTGCTCCCGTCTAATACGGCGCAGTTTTCTTACAAACCGGAGAACATCGTACGCGGCCCGCTCTCTATAGCCGTGTTCCGGGGAACACCCGGTAACATTTCCGCTTTCACCGATGATTTGCTGGATTGGGATGCCGGCGTTGAAGCGGCGCCGCCGCGCCCTTCAGGAAAAATTTCTGTCACTTTTCACTACGCCGGACGAGGCGTCCCGAGGCCACTTGGAGACTATTGAGGGTAATCGTTTTCTACCTACGCCGGGCTCTTCGGCTCATAATCCGGGGTCTCCCCGAAGGTGCAATCTCTGAAGAAACGGATACCGTCCGATGGCTGCCAGCACTCAGGAATACCCTTGGTTCGGCGTCGTGGATGGCGACGACATCCAACAAGGCGACATTTTTGAGAGATGCCCCGTCTTCCGGCCTCCAGATGCATTAGTTGTAACCGCTGAAGGAAAGCCCGCAAGCGCTGATTTCACTTGGGAGGAGCGCGATCTTATTGTGATGTCCCAAAGCTGCGATCTCGACAAAGGTCACGAGAAGCTGGAGGAAGTCGTCTTTTGCGCTGTCTGGGGGCGATCAGAGATGACCGACCCAAAAATGGCAAGAGTCGAAATACTGGAGGAGGCGCGGAAGGGCCGATTGCCAAATGTCCACCTGATTGCGGCGTCCACTTGTGTTGGGTTCGAGCGGGAGGTTCGTATTGTTGATTTTAGGACAGTGTATACACTGCCGGTAAAATACGTACGGAACAGAGCCGCACTTTCTAAACGGCTTCGTCTACTCCCTCCGTATAGGGAACACCTTTCACAGTCATTCGCTCGATTTTTCATGCGGGTTGGCCTGCCAATCGACATCCCGCCGTTCACAGGAAAGAAGAATTAGGGGTGTTCCCGGGTGGGCCATCCTTATGAATGCTCGCTGTTAGCGGCACCACCAGGACCGTATCAGCGCGTTCGTGACGATTTCGCGCATCGAGCGAAACGATGACTACAGGCCAGGGCCCTTGGAGGTCGAGGGCATTAGGTACGCTCCTCGCGCGAAAATTCCCGGAGCGCCAGTTCACCCCATTCGGCCTGTTCCGCCGCCTCCTCAGTGGAAAGCGAGCCGTAGTATTCAGACACCGCACGGTCAACCGCGGCACGATCATGGTCGCGCCGAACCGGAGATCCCCTCAAGAATCGCGGAAATTGAGGCGGCTCGTTGTTTTTGCCGCAACGCCTCCAGAAACGCGACAGACTCGGTAAGGGCGTATAGCTCCTCTTGGCCTTGCGTTCCGACATTCCCGCAGTACGGATTGTCATCGTACTAATTATCTTACCCCGAGTACGCTTATTCTTAGTCCTCGCCGGGTCCGGGTCGCCAATGTGAGAAGGTCGCTCACGAGAATGGCGCGCCGGCTCGCCAGCTCCTACGCAAACGGCTCTTCCAGCGATTTGCTCTGTGGCGTGAACAGTTGGGCGCCATCCTCTGTGATGTGCATGTCATCTTCCAGGCGGACGCCAAATTCGCCACGGATGTACACCCCGGGCTCGTCGCTGAAGGTCATATTGGGTTCCAGGGGCAGCTTGTTGCCCTTCACCAGGTACGGCCATTCATGCCCGTCCATACCCATGCCGTGGCCGACGCGATGAGTGAAGTGTTCGTACTCGGCGCCGAAGCCGGCGTCCCCAATCACCTTGCGCGCGGCCGCATCCACGGCGCCGCAGGGAATGCCCGGACGCGCCGTCTTCAGCGCTTCGGCTTGCGCCCGATGGACAACGTCAAAGACGCGTTTCATCTTGTCGGTCGGCTTGCCGATCACGAAGGTGCGCGAAATGTCAGAACCGTAGCCTTCCGCGACGCAGCCATCGTCAATCAGGAGGATAGTGCCCTCCTTAATGATCTGCGGCTTCAGCGAACCGTGCGGCAGGGCGGAAAACTCGCCGATGTTGATGCTGGCTTCCCCGGTAAATCCCACCTGGGCGTAACCCTGGCGGATCAGCCGGTAAAAATCCGCCTGCGTCATCCCCGCATGCAGACTCTTCCACACCGCTTCGTACACCTGCAAGGTGGAGGAGCATGCCAATTGCATCAGCGCCAGCTCTGCTTTGCTCTTGATCATGCGGCAGCCGGCGGTGACGGGCGTGGCGCTGACAATCTCCGCGCCGGGATTCGCCTTCGCGATTCCATCTGAGAAGACAAAGGTAACGCGCTCCTCGATGCCCAGGCGGCCTGTCCCAAGGCCCTGGCTCTTCAGACCTTTGGCCACCAGTTCGTAAGGATTCTCATCTTCCTGCCAGGTCAGAATGTCAGACCGGTCGCCATCGGGGGCATTGCTGATTTGTTCCTGCGCCCGGTCGCGCTCAAAGGCGGGGCTGACATAGAAGGGACGGCCCTTCTTGGGAAGGACGAACGTGAAGAGACGCTCACTGTTCCACCAGCGGATGCCTGTGAAGTAGACCAGCGATGTGCCGCCAATGAGGCAAATAGCGTCGAGCTTATTTTGGGCCATCAACTGGCGAGCGCGTTCCAGCCTGTCCCGCCGCTCGGCCAGCGTGATCGGCTGAGCTTCGGCGCGGTGGCTCTTGAGGGCCGCGATGGCCGGAGGCAGGCCGGTCTCACGCGGGGGAGCTTCCTCCTGGGAGTAGGCCGCGGGTGGGAAAACAGCGGGAAGAGCGGCCGCCGCGCCGCCCACTGCGGTGGTGGTGAGAAACTGTCGCCGGTTGCGCATGAAGCTCTCATGGTAACCGACATCGGGCCTGAACAGCCGCCGGAGTACTCTATAACAACGTGCGAGCACTCGACTGGGTTGTCCTGTGGGCCTGGCTGATCTTCATCGTCAGCTACGGCATCTATCGCGGACGCGGCAGCGGCAGCGTGCAACAGTACCTGCTCGCGGGCAGAAGCATGCCGTGGTATGCGATGGGCCTCTCCATCATGGCTACGCAGGCCAGCGCCATCACTTTCATTTCCACCACCGGCCAAGGCTATGTCGACGGGATGCGCTTCGTCCAGTTCTACTTTGGCCTGCCGCTGGCGATGATCGTCATCTCGGCCACGGCGGTGCCTATCTTCCGGCGGGCGCGAGTGTTCACCGCCTACGAATATCTGGAGCGCCGGTTCGACACCAAAATGCGCGTTTTGGTGGGCGGCATTTTCCTGATCCAACGCGGACTGGGGGCCGGGATCGCTCTGTACGCGCCGGCTGTGGCGCTCTCTGTGATTCTAGGTTGGAACGACCGGTTAACTACTGTTGTCATGGGCGCGATTGTGGTGGCGTTCACCACCACCGGCGGAATCAAGGCCGTCACGTGGGTGGACGTTCAGCAGATGTTCATGATTCTGGCGGCGCTGGTGCTGAGTCTGATCCTGGCCATTCATCTGTTGCCCGGCGACGTGTCCCTGCGAGACGCAGTGCACCTGGCTGGCGCCGCCGGGCGGCTGAATCCGGTCGACCTTCGTTTCGATTGGAACAGCCGCTACAACCTGTGGAGCGGCCTGATCGGCGGCATGTTTCTCGCCCTGGCCTATTTTGGCTGCGATCAAAGCCAGGTGCAGCGCTACCTGACCGGAAAATCGATCTCCGAGAGCCGGCTCAGCCTGCTCTTCAACGCCATATTCAAGATTCCCCTGCAGGCGTTCATTCTTTTCATCGGCGCGATGGTCTTCGCCCTGAATCTGTTTGTGCCGGGGCCGGCTATCTTCCAACCGCTTGAAGCAAGACATGCGGCGCAATCCGCCGGCTGGAGCGCCATCGAAGGCCGTTATCGGCGCGTATTCGCGGACCGCCGCGAGGCTGCCTACGCCGCCATAAAGTCGAGCGGTACGGAAACGGCTCGGGCCATTGCTGCGTTCCGGGGGAAGCAGGCCGAGTTCGACGCGGTGCGCAAAGATGCTCAGCGCTTTGTGGCCCGCGTGGATGGAGTTTCCGATTTCAATGACACGAACTACATTTTTCTATCCTTCGTCACCACGTACCTGCCGGCGGGATTGGTGGGGCTGGTGATTGCGGTCATCTTCACGGCGTCGATGTCGTCAACCTCGGGCGAAATCAATTCGTTGGCCACGGTGACGGTGATCGATTTCTACCGGCGCTTCGTCAGACGGAATGAGAGCGACAAACACTACTTGGCCGCGTCCCGGGTGCTGACGGTTTTTTGGGGCGCCTATGCGGTGGCCTTTGCGGCGATCGGCGCGCGAGGCTTCGGCGCACTCATTGAGCGTGTGAATATTGTCGGGTCGCTTTTCTACGGAGGAATGCTGGGAGCTTTTGTGCTGGCGTTCGGATTCAAACGCGTGGGCGGGACCGCGGCGTTTTGGGGGGTCCTTGCGGGTGAGGCAGCCATCTTCGCGGCGGCTGCACTGACGCCGATTTCGTTTCTCTGGTACAACCCCATCGGCGCCGTGGTGGTGGTTGGTGTGGCGCTGGCGATTACGAAATCGAGTGGCGCCGGCTCGCAATCGAAACCGGAATGAGGCCGCGTTAAGCTGACAGTGAGGTATCCATGCTTCTCCGGGTGCTGTTCATTGTCTTAGCGGCGGTGGCCGTTCTGTCGGCTGCTCCGCCTCCCAAGCCTGCCATTGGCTATGCGGTGATCGATGTCTACCAGGCGGCGCCGTTCGGCCAGCAGAAGCTGGGAGGCTTGCTGGCGGATCGAATGCGCGTCAACTTGGAAGGCCGGCTGCTTCATGTGGACGTGGAACAGATCATGGCCGGCTTTGAGCACCGGCCCGGCAAACAGGACTGGATCGGGGAGCACGCAGGCAAGTTCCTGGATGCCGCGGCAAATACCTACGAATACACGCGCGACAGCCGGCTTAGGACGTTGATGGATCAGGTGGCGAAGCGCCTCATGGCGGCTCAGCTTCCGGACGGCTACCTGGGCACCTATACCGGCGATAAGCGCTGGACCAGTTGGGACGTGTGGGTCCATAAGTATGACCTGCTGGGGTTGCTCTCTTACTATCGAGTCACCGGCGACGTGGAAGCTCTGAACGCCTCGAAGCGCATTGGCGATTTACTGATTAATACGTTCGGCGATGGGCGGCGCGATATTATCGCCGCCGGCGCCCATATGGGCATGGCGGCTACCAGCGTGCTGGAGCCGATGGTCTACCTCTATCATTGGACCGGCGACGATCGGTACCTGACGTTTTGCCAGTATCTGGTGAAGGCTTGGGATCAGCCCAACGGCCCGAAGATCATCACGACGCTCAACGCCACCGGCAGCGTTTTCAAGACAGCGAATAACAAAGCGTATGAGATGCTCTCAAACCTGGTGGGACTGACGGAGTTGTATCGCATTACCGGCGATGAGGAGTACATCAAGCCCGTCACAACGGCGTGGACAGACATCAGGGACAAGCGTCTTTACCTGACGGGAACAAGTAGCTCCGCGGAACACTTTCGGGACGACTTCGATTTGCCCGGCAACCAGGAATCCGACGTGGGCGAAGGCTGTGTCACAGTCACCTGGATGCAACTCACGCTGGAATTATTGCGGCTCACAGGCAAGGTGGAGTATGCGGAGCAGTTGGAGCGAACTATCTACAACCAACTTCTGGGCGCCCAGGATGCCCGCAGCGGCGATATCTGTTACTTCACCCCGCTGAACGGAAAGAAGAAGCCGGGGCCCGGGATCAGTTGTTGCGTTTCGAGCGAGCCCCGTGGGATTTCATTGATTCCCAAAGCCACCTTCGGGCGCTGGGGACCGGGGTACGCCGTATCGTTGTACGCCCAGAATCTGGCCATCTACACATCGCGCGCCCACGGCACGGTGCGGTTCCTGATGGAGACCGATTATCCGGAGTCGGGCGAAGTGACGTTGCGCGTGGAGCCCACGCCGGGCGTTGAACCGAATCTGCGAGTGCATTTCCCCCTGCGCCTGCGCGTCCCATCGTGGACCTCAAAATACGCGGCTACCATCGGCGACAAGCATTATGACGGCAAGCCGGGTGAGTGGCTGGTGATCAGCCGGCATTGGAAGAAGGGCGACACTGTGAAGATCAGCATGGACATGACCGCGCGGGCGATCGACGGCGAACCGAGTTATCCGGGAGAGATTGCGATCCAACGCGGTCCTCAGGTGCTGGCGGCCGACAAGACGCTGAATCCCGAACTCTCCCTGGATGCGGTGAGCGTGGCGGCATTAGCAGGCGGCCCGGTGCCACTTGAAGACGCTCACAGCGAGTTGCCTGGAACATGGATGGGGTCGCAAGCCTATTCGCTGGCCGGTCGCGTGGCTGGCCGATCCGTACCTTTAATATTGGTTCCTTTTGCCGATGCCAGAGAGTATCGCGTCTGGCTGAAGCAGGCGGCGATCCATTCGGCGGCATCGCCGGGAGGGTAAGCTGTCGAAAAGCCGGTGCCTGACGCAGGCGCCAGCAACCCTTCGGAGCCGCGACCGTCAGGGAGCGACCGCGGTGTTGTTCCCGTCCTGCCAACCGGTCGCTCCCTCACGGTCGCGGCTCTGAAGGTCTAAGAAAGGTCGCGTCTGTCTGGCTTCCAATTTTTTCCCGCCTTCTAAGCTGCGCCCCTTTCGCCGCCCCATCGGCGCGCTGCCGATCCTGGCTATGGCGTTCGGTGCTCTCCCTGCCGCATCCCAACCTGTTGTACAGCAGCCCGCCGTTCCGCGGGAAGTTCGCGTCAGCACGCTAACCTGGACGCCTCCAGCGAGGAACGTGTTCCGGGCACAGACCAACCTGGTTGAGGTAGTGGTGGTGGTTCGCGACCGGGAAGGGCGCGCGGTCGCCGGCTTGAAGCGGGAAGACTTCAAGATCCACGACGAGGGCAAGGAACGGCCCATCAGCGCGTTTTCGGCGGAGGCGGGCACCCGAGTGCCGGCTGTCGCGGAAGAGGCCGCAAGCGCTCAGCCGCCTGTCTCGGGGGAGAAGCTGGCGGCGCCGCACGGACTGTCGCCGCGCTTCGTCGCGCTGCTTTTCGATGACGTCGATATCAGTCCAAACGATTTGAATCAAACCCGGATTGCCGCGCAACAGTTTCTAAAGGACGGCATGCGGCCCGGTGACCATGTGGCGGTGCTGACAACTTCAGGCTCGGTCAACACGGCATTCACCACCGATCGGGATGCGCTGATGGCGGGCCTCAACAAGCTGCAATCGCATCGACGCGTGCCGGAGTCCGGAATTATGCCGTGCCCCCGGATCACGCCGTATCAGGCGTACTTGATTGTGAGCCTGGACTTGCTGGCGCTCCAGGCGGCGGTGGACGAAGCGGGGCAGTGCGTCGGCAACGAGGCGCCGCCGGTCACACTCAAAACGGCCGGCCAATCCGGCGGCGCTATCAATGAAGTGCGCATTCAAGCGGAGCAGACATGGGAGCAGGTGCGGATCTCGTCGCAAGGCGCGCTCGATGCTATCGAGCGCGTGGTTGAGGGCATGGGCAAAGCGCCGGGCGCGCGCGTCGTGTTGTTGGCCTCCTCCGGCTTCCTGGCCGGAACGCTGGAAGACCAGCAGAACCGCATCGTTGACAAGGCTCTGGCGGCAGGGGTGGTGATTAACGCGTTGGATACCAAGGGGCTGTGGGCAGGCACCCCGGCACGCACCACGGAGGAGATGAACCGGTTGGTGTCAATGCCTGGCAGAACGCGGCTCTTCGATACCACTGCTTTTCAGGCGCAATGGCAATGGATGGCGGCGCCCCTGGCGGCTTTCGCGGAAGGGACCGGTGGCGCGTTGTTTCAGAACAGCAATGATCTGGCCGCGGGAATTCGACAGTTAGCGGGTGCGCCTGAAGCGAGTTACCGGCTGGGCTTTGTTGCCGAGGAAGTGAAAACGCCGGGTTATCGCAAGCTGAAGGTGACGCTGGTTTCGCCGCATTCGTATTCGGTGCAGGCGCGACCCGGCTATTTCGCGCGGGCCGCGACGCCTCAGGCCGCCGAAGCCAAACCGGCCCCTGTTTCACGCGAACGTTTGGACGACGAGGTGATGGCGCCGGATCGCGTGTCAGAGTTTCCGGTGACGGTGACCGCAGCCGAAGGGAAGGACGCAGATGGCGCGCCGGTGCTCTGGGCGACGGTGCATGTCGATGTAAAGGAGCTGAGGTTCGCCGCCGAGAATGGGCATCAGCGGCAGAGGCTCACCTTGGTTACGGCGTTGCTGAACCAGGAAGGCAGCGTGGTGGCGGCGAAGGAGAGCCGCATCGATTTTGAGCTCAGCGAGGCAACGTTCCGGCGGCTCACTGAAACGGGCGTGAATGGGAAGGTCTTCCTGAAAGCGCCACCGGGGAACTACCAGCTCAGGGAAGTAGTGCAGGAGGCCGGGGACGGGCGCATCGCGGCATCCACACAAACGGTTGAGATCCACGGCTCGGGGGCCAGCCAGTAAGAAGCAGAGCTCGTTCGTTAATTGGTTACTGGCGAAGAACGCTCGGCGCAGATTCCTTCGTCAAGTCGTCTGGAAGTATCCGCGCGGTGCCAACGCCCCGCATGCTTGATTCTGATTGTCGTATTTCGGCATCAAGGGCGCGGGTTCCAAAGTGTGTCTGGCGAACTCCTATAAGCCTCCGAACGGCAGGTGCGGCAGAGGTTTCGTTCGCGGAGTACCGGTATCGAAATAATCAAGGCCCACAACTCTTGGACCTTCCCGTCCCCAGGTTTCCGGGAAACCCGATCGTTATGGCT
>CAJCIT010000169.1 GCA_903970405.1 Acidobacteriaceae bacterium
TTGAACCGGTGACCTCTTCCTTACCAAGGAAGTGCTCTACCAACTGAGCTACAACGGCTTGCTGAACCCGAACGCCTTCCGCGGCCGCCCTCGGAAAGTGGCTGGTGGACAGGGAAGGATTCGAACCTTCGTACGCCGCAAGGGCGGACAGATTTACAGTCTGTTGGCTTTAACCACTCACCCACCTGTCCAACTTCTGAAGGCTCTCGACCGCCCGCCCCCAAGCTGCCGCGGCGCAGAAACTGCACATGCGCGAATCACAACAAGCCGACATCCTTAGGGAGGGGAAGCGCTTCTCCCCAAGCCCCTGCCTGGGAAGACGGGAACGCGTGCAAACGCAGGACTCCTGATTACCTTCTTTACGAGAATATCACAGCTCATGCATGCCACACCCCAAAGCGCGTCTGCGGTTTCACAAGGGGCGTCGGCGCCGACACCAGCCGGCGCGGCTGATGTTGCGAAGGCCGTTGCATCTGGGTGCGATGGCGGCATTGAGCGGCGTCAATCGCTACTGGGCGATTTTCTTGAGCAGGGAGCGAACACCGCGGCCCATGCCCCATACGTCGCGAAAAACGGGTACGCTCTGGTACCAGACGCTGTGAATGTCGCTCCGGGAGGGCCGCTGCCAGCCGAGGTTGGGCTCGGCAATCAGCGTGACGAGATCGGGGTTTGCCTCCCGGAACGAAGTGAGTGCGCCATCGAGATGCATGGGACCGCCGTTGGGATGGCCCGCCGGCCGATTCTGCGCCGCGTCAAGATACGAGCGCAATCTTTCGATGGCGGTTTCATTCACTCCATAGAAATGTGAGGTCATCAGCGGGCCAGTGAACGGGATGAGATGAATGGGCGGCTCATGCCCGACCGGTTCAACATGGCCGAGATAGCACAAACCCCACCGCTCCCGGTCGAGAATATCCGCGACCACGGAGAGATTCTGAGTAAGCAGCGGCGAGATCTGAAGATCGTCTTCGATGACGAGGACACGCCTGAGGCCGCGGCGGCGGGCTTCGGTCATAATGCCAAGGTGGCTGAGGAAGCAACCGCGTACCCCGGGGCTGGGAAAACCCGCGGCATCCTTGGGGCGAACGGCGGGAAAGAGTTCGAGCTTTCCCGGCGTCAGCGACATGCCGGCCGATGCAAGTTCCCGCGTAATTTGTTTGCGCCGGTCAGTGCGCTCCGGCAGGTTGACGATAAAAGTGCAATCGAACAGGTCACATAACATAAGGCTCAACGATTCTGTGCCGCGAAGGCCGAAAGCGCCAGGTATTTGGGCGCGGTTGACGGATCCTGATCCTGATGTTCCAGCGAGCCGAAGGAGCCGTACTTGGTGTAGGCCGTGACGTCGGCATAATGAACCATGGTGTCGCCTCCGGCGGTCTTCCAGTTCTTCAAATACGCGCTGTAGAGTGCAGTCATCCGCGGGCTCCGATTGGCGGCTTTGAACAGATTCACTAATTGCGCACTGTTCTGAGCAGCGCCCAGGGCGACCAAATGCTGGCCCCCCTCATAAGCTACAAGCCGCAGCCCGTACTTCCGGGCAATGGCCGCCTGACTTTTCATCATGGCCAGGGCGCAGCCTTGGATATGCGCGAGTTCGACATCGAGGACCTGATCGACGCTCATGGCGGCGACCGTGGAGGCGGTAGAAGGGTCGCCCAGGAAGCCCCAACCACCGGAGGACGCATCGGTGCAAACGCTGTAGTAGGGAGCAATGCCAAGGGCGTCCGCGCTCACGTAGGCGTTGTTGAACGCTACAATCCGCTCGGAAAGCCATGAGTTGACCGCTTGCGACGGCAGTACGCGCACCAAGCGGCCGGCGCCTCCAAAGACGCTCTGCCAGATCTGGAAGATTTCAACCGAACGCTGAGCGGTGTAGTAAGCGGCCGCGAGCGTGGGGTCCTGGCTCAGGTTGAGACCGAGGCCTTGTTTCGAGACGTAGCTGTTCTGCGCAAAGATGCCGTTCCAGGTTTCATTTGAGTACTCGATGTAGACGGAGAGCGAGGGATCGAGCTGCCGCCGGACAAGAGTGGCGAACTGGCGAATGTAATCGTCGCTGGCTTGAGCCGGCATATTGAACCAGGGGGAGACGCGCAAAGTATTGGCAAGCTGAATCATGGTTTCGAGCGCAACACCGCGCCAAACGAAGGTGTAGTCAGTGGGCGTGGGGCGGTCTGCCCACGCTTGCTCCGTGGAACTGTTCGTCATCATCCACTCCATGAAGCGCACCGCGGAGAGATTCGTCAGACGGCTTAAGAACAAAGGATGAAATGGCTGGGTCCGGTAGATATTCTCGAAGCCGGGCATGATGAAGCGCACGTTGCGCAATGGGTTTGCGGGATTGGTGGAATCGATGATGAGGAAGATGCCATTTGGCGCTGGAGGCACGTTGACCACCAGATGGCCGGGCTGTTGGCTGACAATGGTGGCGCTGCCCAGGTCGAAGCGAATGTGGCCCTGGCCATCGTAGTAGAGGTTGTAATGGCCGGTAGGGAAGCTGGTCTGGCTATCGTCCAGCGCGTTGTCGAAAATCAGCGTCTCAACGTACTGTCCGGAAGCAAGTTGAGCGGGCCAACCGTCAGGCGTCAGCCGCAGGGCGGGACCTTGGCCCCAGGGAGCGCCCCACTGCTGGCTGATCCAAGGCCGCGCGAGCTTCATGATGTCGACGAACGGCCACTCACGCGTCCAGTCCACAACGGCACTGAGATTGGCGCCCAGGGTGGGTTTGGTTGTGACGGGCCGGCGCGGAAGCGCATCGGCGACCAATCCCAAGGGAGATTGGGTGCGCCGGGCACCGGCCGGCACGAACAATAGCAGCAAGATGAGGCCGATGCCCCGCAAGCCGCCAATTACTTTCGGAATGAAGCGCAGATAGATACTAGTAATTCTAGTAACTATGCGAGCGCTGCCGCAACCGGCTGGAAAGTTACATAACGCATCTTACAACACGGACTACTCAATTACGCGTTGGAACTCGGGCTTGTCCAAGGTAATAAGTTCCATGGCCGGTGGGGACGTGCTTTGAGCCGCGCCATCGCCGCCGCGAACCAGATAACCGTCTGTAAAGCCGCAAAGCATGAAGAAGATGGGAGCCACGTTTTCGCCGAGGTAGGCGCTGGCCAGGGCCCAGGTGAGACCGCAATAGGTTCCCAACAGACAGAAGCTGAGGGAACTGCCCGCCGGCCACATGGGAGCGTAGCGCATACCATTCCGAAAGAGACGCACGATGGTGGTGAGGAGGATGAGAACGAAAATGACGGTGGACGTGACGCCGTGCATCAGCGCGAGCAGCAGATAATAATTGTCGATGGAGCGCATGCTGTTAACGGTGGGCCAGCCACTGGTGCCCCAGCCGAGTACGCCATGCTCGAGCGCGACGGCGACGTACTTATCCATCAAATCCTTGCGATAGGCAACGGTCTCTTGCGCTTCCGACTTCGCGCCCGCCCGCCCTACGGAGGCGTAAGACTGGAACCAGACATACACGGGAATTCCGAGGAAGACGCACAAGAAGAACACCCAGCGCGCACGCGCCTTGGGATTCGGCGGACGGCCGATCCAGGCCACAAAGCAGGCCATGACGGTTCCGAGTTGCGGGCCCCGCGTGAACGTGATCACCGCTTCCATTAGCAACGCGTAAAGCAGCGCATTCGCTTTCTTAATGGGGAGAGCGATGCGGAACTTCGGCTCCCATGCCCCCGAGCTTTTTAACCAGAACGCGAACTGCACGCCGATCAGCGTGACGATGCCGTTTAAGATCGCATGTCCGTAGGGTCCGGCGACACGCGGAAAGCCGTAGCGAAAGGTTGTGACCCAACCGGCGCCCTGTCCCGGGAAGAAGGGATCGAGTAGGAGCCGGTACGGATTGTAGGCGAACCTGAATTCGTAGAGAGTGGTGATCCAGACCAGGAAAAGACACCATACGAAGCGGCGCCCAAACAGGGTGCGATCGTTCCCGGTTTTCACCAGGCACTTAGCCAGCAGATAGGGAAAGAGTCCGGCGCCCAACACATCGAACAGCATGTGCCGCGCGTCAGGGAAGCCGGCATTTACATACTCGGAGCACTCCATTACCGCGAGCAGCAAAAATACCAGCAGATCCATAATGGAGAACTGGTAGGGTTTATAAAGTCCCTTAATAAAGAAAACAGCGGCGATAGGAATCATGGCCGCTTCGTTGAATGTCGGCTCCGTCGGGATTTGCCCGCGGGGCCAGTTGGGCATTACCAGGACCACGGTCATGTAGACGTAGAAAAACGCCTGGGCCGGCGATTTGCGGAGGTACCACAACGCGACCAAAGCGGGAATGACGATGATGACGCTCACAGGCGATGGTCCGGAAACAAGCTAATCTCAGGCTACTTCATGGTTAGGGCCGCAGGGGCTTCAGCGGGGTACGATTGGGCGTGCCGCCCCGGAATTCGTTGAAGCGCCTGATGTATGCCGCCGGACCCGGCGATGTAATCGGCACCTTCGAGAACTGGAAGGCCGGGCGAGACGATCCATCGCAAGTCTCAGTGACTTACAGCGGACAGTTTTTCGATGTGTGCCGCGCGGTGGGCGCCGAGTCGCTGACCGTCTCGCAATCGAAACGAGCGTTGCTGGTGGAACCGCCGTTTCGCATCGAACAGATTGAGGTGAAGCCGACCGGCGGCGGCTGGCGGTATCACTGGGCGACGATCGTTTATGGACTGAGAATCATCTTTCGGGCGCGGCGATTTCGAGTCGATGCGCTGATCGTGGCGGAAGGATTGATGCATTGGTTTATGTTGTGGCTGGCGCCGCGGCGGTGCCTCATCATTCCTACTCTGCATTGCTTGCTGTGGCTGAAGGATGAACAGCCCGGCTTCATTCATCGCAGACTGAACCGGCGGTTCTTTGAGCGGCGAGCGTTCGCGGTCATGACCGCCTCCGATGACATTAGCCGGCAGGTCCGGAGGCTGACCCACGGCGAGGCGAGGCCAATCTATGAGTTTCTGCCTACTTATCGGCGCGAGATGTTCAGCGGGATTGCGCCGCCATCCCCATGGGGGCTTATGGGAGCGCCTTTTCGGGTCTTTTTCGCCGGCCGGGTGGAGGCGAACAAGGGAGTCAACGTGTTGCTGGACTTAGCAGAAATGCTTTCCGCGGAGGAACCGGCCGTTGAGTTCGATTTATGCGGAACGGGTTCGGCCCTGGAAGCGCTGAGAGAAAGCGCCACGCGGAAGGGGCTGAGCGAACGATTCCGCTGCCATGGACACTGCAATCGCGAGAGCATGCGCAAAATGTTTGAGGATTGCCACGCCGTCATTGTGCCGACGACGCGTGAATTCAACGAAGGGTTCAATCAGGTAGTGGCGGAAGCGGTGCTGGCCGGGAGGCCCGTGATTACGTCGAGCGTCTGTCCGGCCCTTTCTTACGTGCGGGAAGCAGTTATGGAAGTGCCGCCGGATTCGACGGTGGAGTACGCCGGCGCGATCCGGGCGCTTGCGAACGATCCGGAGTTGTACGAAGCGAAGCGCGCAGCAGCCTCACGTTATCAGGAGCAATTCTATGCTCCGGACAACGGCTGGGCCAGCACGCTGTTGAAGGTGCTGGCGTTGGCTCAAAAGCGGGCTTTTTAGTTTCGGGCCGTGCGGGCACTTGACTTCTTCCCTGTTCCAGGCTATACATAGTTTCGACAGGGGAACGATTGGCCGACGAATCGCCTCAACTCTTACCCGGGACCCTCTATATGCTCATCCTGCGCACTCTTGCCGGCGGTCCGCTGCACGGCTACGCCATCTCGCGCCGCATCAAGCAGTGCTCGGCGAACGTGCTCGATGTGGAAGAGGGTTCGCTGTACCCCGCTCTGAACCGGATGCTGCTCAAAGGGTGGCTTTATGCGGAGTGGGGTGTCTCAGACACGAACCGGAAGGCACGGTTCTACCGGCTCACCAAGGATGGCGAGAAACAACTTGCCGCCGAAGCCGAAGAGTTCAAGAAGCTGATCACGGCAATCCAGTTAGTCATGAAAACCGCGTGAGGAGATTGTCCCATGTCATTCCTACCCCGTCGACTAAAAGAGCTGTGGCTTCGGCTGCATTGGCTTTCCGGCCGTTCACGTTTTAGCGCCGAACTTTCGGACGAAATGGACTTTCACATTGAGAGCCGCAGCGATGAACTAGAGCAAAGCGGCTTGCCGCGGGCGGAGGCGGTTCGGATTGCCCGTCGCGAGTTCGGACCGCGCTTGCGAACCGCCGAGGATACAGCCAGCGCGTGGCAGATTCAGTGGCTGGAGGACCTTTTCTCTGATGTGCGCTACGCGGCGCGGGCGTTTCGCCGCAATCCCGCCTTTGCCGGCGCCGCCATTTTTTGCCTCGCTTTAGGCATTGGCGCTAATACCACGGTTTTCAACATCACCACCAGCTTTCTGTTCAGTGAGCCGTCCTGCCGCGACTCGGCCTCCATCGTTTCGATTTCGGTGGGCGGCAACAGCAACTCCCCGATGGCCGATTACAAGTTCGTCGACGAAGCGCATCTCCTTAGCGGCATGGCGGGCGCTAACTTCGAGCGCGAAGTGAACTGGCAAGACGGCGACCGCAACAAAAGGCTCTACGCCGGAGTTGTTACTGGCGATTTCTTCACAACTCTCGACATCCCGCTCCGCCTTGGGCGGGGCATCGCGCAAGGCGAAGTGGATACGGCGGTGCTATCGGAGCGAATCTGGCGAAGCCTCTTTGGCGCGGACCCAGCGATTCTGGGCCGCAAAATCATCCTGGAGGGCCGGGTCTATACCGTCGCCGGCGTGCTGCCGGAGAACCACCGTTCCATCTTCGGCTTCGGCATCTCACCGGAAGTCTATGTTCCGGTGACCCATGACAATGAGTATGTCCAGTTCTACGGCCGGCTGCCCAAAGGGATGAACATCGGCGTGGCCCGCGAACGCCTGCGGGCCACGCTGAGTCAGTTGGATGTCATTCGTCCGGTGGAGAACTGGAAGAGGACCGGCAATCTGATTGTTACCGGCGTCACAGGCTTTGACATGCTTAATCAGCAAATGCCCGGCGCCGTCACCGCGTTTTTCGTCATGTTGCTGGTTGTGGTGGGGTTGGTGCTGCTGATTGCCTGCACAAACGTCGCCAGCTTACTGCTGGCGCGGGCCTCCAGCCGTTCGAATGAACTCACCATTCGCCTTTCGCTCGGGGCCAGCCGCCAACGAATCATCCGCCACTTACTCGCGGAGAGCCTGTTGCTTTCCGTGCTCGGCGCCCTGGCCGGTATTGCCATCAACCTCGCCTGCGCGCGCTTGCTCAAAGACCTTGTCCTGCCAGTCCCCGTTCCAATCCGGCTCGTGATTCTGCCGGATTGGCGCCTGATGCTTTACTCGCTCGGCATGGTGCTTGTCAGCGCGCTGTTGTGCGGTTTGCTTCCCGCGCTCAAGGCGGTGCGAAAAGACGTCAATGCGGGCCTGAAGCAGGAAGGACGCCATACCGGCCGCACTTGGAATTTGCGCAGCCTGCTGGTGGCCGGCCAGCTTGCAGTCTCCATTGTTTTGCTGGCCGCCGGATTTCTCTTCCTCCACAACCTGCTGCGCGCCACGGCCATGGACCCCGGCTTTAACGTTCGCCGCACCCTCTGGGCTTCCATGCGGCTGGTGCCCGATCGATACAGCGACCCAGGTCAAGCCCGGCAGAGGGCGCTGGTGAACACGGCGATGGAGCGCATTCGCGCACTGCCGGGCGTGGAATCTGCGTCGATCGCTCACCACATTCCCCTGAATGAGAATTGCGTTGACTCGATTGGCGTCCGCACCGATCTTTCCGCCGCGCCGATGCGTGTCCGGTACCAATGCAACGCGGTGGGGCCCGATTTTTTTCGCACTCTCTCCATTCCCGTCTTGAGAGGCCGCGAATTCTCATCGGTTGACCGGATCGGCTCACAGCCGGTTGTGATCGTAAACCAGGCTTTTGCCCATCAGGTGTTCGGCGGCGCCGATCCGGTGGGCCATGCCATTACGCTTGATTACCCCGGCGCCAAGGCACAGACCATCGTCGGAGTGGTCACCGACAGCAAGTACGTCACGCTCAGCGAGAACCAGCTCCTCGCCGTGTATGAGCCCTACTTCGCCAAGGACGAGCCGGTCCATCTCAACTTCGTCGTCCGCACAGCGGCCTCACCGGGCGCGTACGTTAAGACGGTCAGCGATGAGTTGAGCCGCCTCGATTCGTCCGCTGCCGTCGAGGTCAAGCCGATGAGCGAAGCGCTGGGACTGGCACTGCTGCCGAGCCAGGCAGCCGCCGTCATGCTGGGTACCATGGGCGCGCTGGCCCTGATTCTGGCCTCGATCGGGTTGTATGGCGTGCTTTTGTACTCCGTCTCGCGGCGAACCCGCGAAATCGGCCTTCGGATGGCGCTGGGGGCCTCGCAATCCGACGTCTTGCGAATCGTGCTCCGCCACAGTCTGGTGCTGGTGGGAAGCGGCGTAGCGGTGGGTCTGATTCTGGCCTTCTTTGCTATGCAGCCGCTCGCCTTCTTCCTTGTTCCGGGCGTCAGCGCTTCGGATTCGACGGCGTTTCTAGCGGTGATCGCGGTGCTGGCAGGCGTTGCGTTGCTGGCAACGCTGGCGCCGGCCCTTCGCGCGCTACGCGTGGATCCCATGGTGGCCCTGCGATACGAGTGAGGACCCAGGAGGGGCGGCGCGGCTGTTTGGCAACGTTACGCGAAATGGCGTGGACCGCTCGGCAATCGATGCACAAATGCGCTATGGGTCAAGTAGCGCATTACCGGGACGCGAGCCGTTGCCAAGTTGTGCGAGGATCGTAGGAACGTCAGGATATTCTTGCTGCTCAAATTCCCGTTCGGCGCGCGCGCCAGAGCCTGTCTGCACGCAATCCCAAACATTGCAGGCTGCGTAGCCATTCTGATGGCGGCCGGGGCGGTTTCTCATACCGAGGAGTCCGCTGAGCAAGCCGGCTTTCTCAATGCCACCCTGGCGGCAGGCATCCGGTTTCAACACGACAAGGGAGCGAAGGGCGTTGCGACGATCCTCGAAGAGGCGGGTCCCGGAGTTTGCGTTGCCGACTTCGATGGCGATGGCCTGACGGATATTTACTTTGTTAACGGACGCGACCTGTACGGCCGCGGGATGGTCCGGCAGAACGCTCTTTATCGCAACAACGGCGACGGCACGTTCAAGGATGTGACCGAAACCGCCGGAGTGCCTGGCACCGGCTATGGCTTGGGCTGCGTCTGGGGAGACTATGACAACGACGGCTTCCCGGACCTTTATGTCACCCAATACGGGAAGAACGTTCTCTACCACAACAACGGCAATGGGACGTTCAGCGATGTAACTGCGAAAGCCAGGGTGGACGGCACCGATTTTGGAACCCAGTTTCATACCGGCGCCACATTCTTCGATTACGACAAGGACGGGAGGCTGGACCTCTACGCCGGAGGATACGTCACGTTCGGTCCCAACAGCCGCCGGTATTGCGGCGTTCCCCCAGCGGAAAGCAGTTGCCCGCCATCGGCTTACCCCGGGTCGGCGGCCGTGCTTTATCACAATAACGGCGATGGCACATTCACCAACGTCACCAAGGCGGCCAAAATCTATCAGCCGGGAGGCAAGAACCTGTCAGTGGCGGCGATGGATTATGACAATGACGGATGGCCCGATCTGTTTGTCGCCAATGACGGCTTGGAAGCCTACCTCTATCGCAACAACGGCAACGGCACGTTCGCTGAGTCCGCCCTGGTGAGCGGCATGGCGCTGACCGAGGACGGCATCAAAATGGCCGCCATGTGCCTATCGTTCGGCGACTACGATAACGACGGCAACCTGGACCTCTACATTTCCGATTTTCAGGATATGCCCGATCACATCTGGCATAACAACGGCAAAGGCTTCTTTGACGAAGTTACTTCAAGAAGCGGCATTGGCGCGGCAACCAAGCACGTGCTCAGTTTTGGCGGCGGTTTTTTCGATTATGACAACGATGGCTGGCTTGACCTCTTCATTGCCAACGGGCACGTCTACCAGGGAGTGGAGATCGCTTCCCCCGGCGTCCGGTATAAGCAAATTAATTCGCTATTTCATAACCAGCGCAATGGCCGCTTTGTGGAGACGACGAAAGAGGCGGGCGACGCCTTCACCGTGCCAAACCTGGGCCGGGGCGCCGCCTTTCTTGACTATGATAATGACGGCAGAGTTGACGTGGTTGTAGGAATTGCCGGCGACGCGCCGCTGCTGTTGCACAACGTGAGTAAGAACAGCAACCACTTTGTCAATCTTCAGCTGGTGGGCGTTGGCGCCAAAAGTAACCGTGATGCGATGGGCGCCCATATCCGTCTGCGGGCTGGCGCGCTGGCGCAGGTTCGTGAAATTTACGGCGGCGGCAGTTACTTGTCCCAAAGCGAATTGCGAGCGCACTTTGGACTTGGCGCTCTGACCCGCGTCGATTCAGTGATCATCACCTGGCCCGATGGAAAAACGCAGACATACAAGGACCTGGATGCCGACCGCTTCTACAGAATTGAGGAAGGGGCGGCGACGCCGCAATCTGTGCGCCCGGCTGCGGGCCATGCCCGGATACCGTAACAAGCTGCCTGAGGTAGCGTCCGCAGGGTCTATGGGTTGCGGTTTAGTCAGTTTCGGTCGCTCCCTCACGGTCGCGGCTGGGAAGGGTCGCGGGCTTAATTAGGTAAAACGTCGCGCCTAAGCTCTCCGCGCCAGCCTTGCCAGACTCTCTTCATACGGCGCGCTTGCCACGCCGTGTTCCGTGATAATGCCCGTCACATAGCGATTTGGAGTCACGTCGAAGGCCGGGTTCGCCACACGAATTCCCTCGGGGGCCACCGCCACGCCCTGCACGTGAGTTACTTCTGACGCCGCGCGCTCTTCAATGGGAATGAGGTCGCCCGTCGCCAGCGTCAGATCCAGAGTTGAGATGGGCGCCGCCACATAAAACGGCACGCCATTCTCTTTCGCCAGGACGGCCACCCCATACGTTCCGATCTTATTGGCCACGTCGCCGTTGGCGGCAATCCGGTCCGCTCCCACCACCACGCACCCAATGCGTCCGCTCTTCAGAAAGTGCCCGGCCATGCTATCGGTGATTAGCGTTGTTTCAATCCCGTCCTGCTGCAGTTCCCACGCCGTCAATCGCGCGCCTTGCAGAAACGGCCGGGTCTCATCGGCAAACACGTCAATCTTCTTGCCTGCTTGCACGGCCGCGCGAATCACGCCCAAGGCGGTGCCGAATCCCGCGGTCGCCAGCGCGCCCGCATTGCAATGGGTCAATACTGTCTTCCCATCCGGAACCAGCGGCGCGCCATGCCGTCCGATGGCTTCGTTGATGGCAATATCCTCCAGGCGAATCCGCTGCGCCTCCGCCACCAGCGCTTCCTGAATCCGCGCCGGGGGCAAAAGCACGGAGCGCTGATACAGCGTGCGCATGCGTTCAATGGCCCAGAAAAGATTCACCGCCGTCGGCCGCGTCTTCGCTAGTGTCTCGCAAATCACGGGCATGTCCGCCGCCAGGTTTTCGGAGCGAAGCGCGCCAATGGCAACGCCCATCGCCGCGGCCACGCCGATCGCCGGCGCCCCTCGCACGACCATCGTCCGAATGGCGTCCGCCACTTCCACATATGTCCTGCAGGTGATGTACTCGGTGTGGCGCGGCAGGCGCGTCTGGTCAATCATCACCACGCCTTCAGGCGTCCATTGAATGGTCTCGATGCTGTAAACCGTCGCTGTGCTCACTCAGAATCTCCCCCATGGTCAGAGTCAGAACCCGTGAAAAAACATTCTTGCAGACCTCCCGCGCTTCGACGGCACTTGCCATCGATTATGCCCCGTGTCCCCAGCCGCGCCGTCACCGTCATCGTGCGATGCTCTTCCGGCTCAGGTTGTTCGGGTAACTCGAGTCTACCGGCTCAGTCGGCGTTGGAGCGGCTGTCTGGCTCCGCGCCGTACCGCGGGCGAGTCAGTTATCAGCGTTCAAGAGATAGAGCGCAACCATTTAGTGAAGGCTTTCTGCGACGGGGCCACCACGTGGTGACGGGCGCGCACGTACCCGATGCGGCGAACCGCTTCCCGATCGAAGGCCAAAAAATCGCACCCGCTTTCCGGCGTCGCCGCCATCTGAGGCACAAGGCTGATGCCAAAGCCGCCCCGCACCAGCGCGAAAATGCTCGAAAACTGATCGGTTTCGAAGACTGCGCTAAAGCCCGTCCGCGAACGGCTACAAACCGTGAGCGCATTTTCACGAAAGCAATGCCCTTCCCGAAGAAGAAGCAGCCGCTCACCGCTCAGCTCAGAGAGGCTGATGTTGCCCGCGCCCGCCCACGGATGCCGGCGGCTGACCGCGATGCGAATGGGTTCACGGAAGAGGTCACTACACACGATTTCCGGGTTGCTGACAGGAGGACTGACGATGGCCAGATCCAACTCGCCCGCCAGCAATTGCCCAACCAAGCCATCCGTTTTGTCTTCGGTCAGCGTGATGTCCACCTCTGGAAAAGCGATCGAGAATTCGCCGATGCGCGGCGCCAGGAAGTAAGGCATGATCGTCGGAATGCACCCGATTCGCAACTGCCCACCCACCCCCTCGCGGACCGAATTGAGCACAGCCGGCACTTCATTCCACTGACGCAGAATCTCTTCGGCGCGGGGTAAAAGCGCCTCTCCGCAATCGGTGAGCCGCACCCGGCGCCCGAGGCGCTCGAAAAGAAGCGACCCGAATTCCTTCTCCAGTTTGACGATCTGTTGGGAAAGTGACGGCTGCGTGACGCCCTCCGCGGCGGCCGCGCGAGTGAAACTGCCGTGGCGGGCCACTGCGCAGAAGTAACGGATCTGATGAATTTCCATGGAAATCTCAGTATCGGACAATCCATAGGCAGTTCCTATGAGTGATAGTGGGCCTATGGTATGGCGTTTGAGGCTCGAAGGCGCATATGCTTCACACTGGGAGACCAATTCATGGCCGAAGAGAAAATTTTAACTACCACCGGCGGCGCGCCGGTCGGTGACAATCAGAACTCGCTCACCGCGGGACCGCGTGGGCCGGTGTTGATGCAGGATTATCACCTGCTGGAGAAGATGGCGCATTTCAACCGGGAGCGCATTCCGGAGCGAGTGGTGCATGCCAAGGGATCGGGCGCTTACGGCACTTTTACCGTGACGCAGGACATCACGAAATACACTACCGCCAAGCTGTTCAGCGAAATCGGCAAGAAGACCGAAGTTCTGGCCCGGTTCTCGACGGTGGGCGGCGAGAAGGGTTCCGCGGACACCGCGCGCGATCCGCGCGGCTTCGCCATCAAGTTCTACACCGAGGAAGGGAACTGGGACATGGTGGGAAACAACACCCCGGTGTTCTTCGTTCGCGATCCTCTCAAGTTCGGTGATTTCATCCATACGCAGAAGCGCGATCCGGAAACGAACCTCAAGTCGCCCACGATGATGTGGGACTTCTGGTCTTTGTCGCCCGAATCGCTGCACCAGGTGACCATTCTGATGTCGGACCGCGGCACCCCGGATGGCTATCGCCACATGGATGGCTTTTCCAGCCACACCTTCAGCCTGCTGAACGCGAATAACGAGCGCTTCTATGTGAAGTGGCATTTCAAGACCATGCAAGGCATCAAGAATCTGGATGCAGCCGAAGCGGAGCGACTCGCCGGCAGCGATCCTGACTATGCTCAGCGCGACCTGTTCCATTCCATAGAAGAAGGGAATTTCCCTCAATGGCGCGTTTGTTTGCAGATCATGCCCGAAGCCGATGCTGAGCATTACCACCTCAATCCGTTCGACTTGACCAAGGTCTGGCCCCACAAAGACTACCCGCTGCACGAGGTTGGAATCATGGAACTGAATCGCAATCCGGAGAACTACTTCGCGGAGATCGAGCAAGCGGCGTTTTCACCATCGAACGTCGCGCCCGGCATGAGCTATTCGCCCGACAAGATGCTGCAGGCCCGCCTGATGAGTTATCCAGATGCGCACCGCTATCGGGTGGGCGTGAACTACGAGTCGCTTCCGGTGAACAAGCCGAAGTGTCCGGTGAACACGTATCACCGCGATGGCGCCATGCGTTTCGATGGCAATAACGGCGGCAAACCGAACTATGAACCGAACAGCTTTGGCGGACCGAAGGAGGATCATCGCTTCATCGAGGTTCCGTACAAGGTCAGCGGCGACGCGGCGCGGTATAACCATCGCGAGGGCAACGACGACTACACGCAGGCCGGCGACCTCTATCGCTTGATGACCAAGGAGGAACGGAACCGCCTGGTTCAGAACATCGCGGGCACCATGAAGGGGGTTCCGGAGCGCATTATCGCACTGCAAGTGGAGCACTTCACCAAGGCCGATCCTGAGTATGGCCAGAAAGTGGCTGAGGCGGTCGGTCTCACGGTCGGGGTGCGCTAACCCTGTAAGCGGACAGTGAGCGCCAGGAGCGGGGCACCGGGTGTAGCCACGGATGCCCCTTTTTCGTGTTTGAAATACCTTGGCGCAGCCAATCTCCCGGCTGGCCCTTGCAGTCCAGCAGTGCGCGAGGATGTATGACGTATCGTATTACGTGTTCACAGTGCGACGGCGTCCCGTTTGGGCGCCGCAGCAAGATTTTCCAGCCCCGAATTGTTTTGAGTGGCCTTATCGGCGGCAATAAGCCAAGTTTCGGCGCCGTTTCAGCGGCATCTCGTAAGTGGCTCTAGCCGCTTGAGATACGCGTTATTCTGCGCCTGTTTTCCACAAGTGGAAAACGAAAGATCCACAGCCTGCTCAAAACACGTTCGACCGTAAATGGTTTGAGCGGAGTAGTTTGCGGGCATCGTGCCAAGCGGGGAAAATCGCCCTTGACTTCGCACCCCCATCGCCCTACACTCCAATCACAAACAGGTTTTGGCGGTTGCGATACCGTCGGATCTGATTCTCCCATCAAACGTATGCTCGCTTTTAGCGAGTGCCTGGAAACAGGACAGTGCCGCTCATTCAACCCGAATGAGCGGTTTCTGCTTTGGGGACACCGCTTTCGGTCCCACCGTCCAAACGGCTAGTTTCGAGACCCGGCTCGGCCAGCCATACTCGGTAATGAGGATGCAGAGACCCATCGCCAGCCCCGACGAAGCGCCTCAGACCTGGGGCGAACGGGCCCGAGCTCTGCGCAACGTACCGCCTCTACTCAGGATGGTGTGGGAAACCAGCCCGCCTTTGACCACGCTCACGCTGGGGTTGCGCCTGATCGCGTCGGTCACACCTATCGCGACCCTCTATGTCTCCAAGCTGATTATCGATCTGGTGGTTCGTGCGATCCGCCACCAATCGGTCGACACCTCGTTGATTTGGAAGCTGTTAGCGGCTGAAGCCGGCCTCGCCATTCTATCCGATTTCCTGGGCCGCGGTATCACCCTGGTGGATAGCCTCTTGGGCGATCGCTTTACAAACTACGTCAGCCTCAGGTTGATGGCGCACGCCAACACGCTCGACCTGACGTCGTTCGAAGATCCCGTTTTCTACGACAAAATGGAGCGCGCCCGGCGGATGACCACAGCCCGGATGGGCATGCTGGCGAGCTTGGCCGGCATGGCCCAACAACTCCTCACGCTGATCTCCATGCTGTCGGCGGTAGTCCTGTTCTCCCCTTGGCTTCTTCTGTTGCTGGTGGCCTCCATTGTTCCTGTGTTTCTGGGCGAAACCAAGTTTGCCGCACTCAACTATTCGATGCTCTATCGGTATACTCCGGAGCGCCGTGAACTGGACTACCTTCGCTACCTTGGCGCCAGTAACGCGAGCGCCAAGGAGGTGAAGATCTTTGGCCTTGGCGAGTATCTGACCCAGCGGGCGCGGGGCCTCTTTGAGCGTTTCTACGCCGAGAACCGCCATCTGGCGATTCGCCGGGCCGTCCAGGGCGGGGCGCTTGGCCTAGCGCCGACTGTGGCCTATTACGGCGCTTATGTTCTAATCCTCCTCAGCGCTCTCGCCGGCCGTCTGAGCATTGGCGATCTGACTCTAATGGTGGGCGCCTTCTCCCGGTCTCGCGGCATTATGGAGGGCCTGGTCAGCGGATTAACCTCAGTTTCCGAACAAGCCTTGTATCTGAAGGATTTGTTCGAGTACTTCGAAACCAGCCCCTCCATCGCTTCAAAGCCGGATGCGTTGCCGGCGCCGCGCCCCATCCGCACCGGGTTCGAGTTCCAGGATGTGTCTTTTGCCTATCAAGGCTCCAGCCGTCTGGTGTTGGACCGAGTCAGCTTCCGCTTTGAGCCGGGAGAAAAGATCGCTTTGGTGGGTGAGAACGGCGCGGGAAAGACCACCTTGGTGAAGCTCTTAGCTCGCCTATATGACCCGAGTGCGGGGAGAATTTTGCTCGACGGCGTGGACCTGCGCGATTACAGCGTGGAAGACTTGCGCCATGAGATTGGCGTGATCTTCCAAGATTACATGAGATATGACATGTTAGCCAATGAAAATATTGGCTTTGGAAGAATAAGCGAAATGCACGACGAAGGCCGGATTTTGCGCTCGGCTGAGAAAAGCTTGGCCGATCCCGTAATCGGGGCTCTACCGCAGGGGTACCGGCAAATGCTGGGCCGTCGATTCGACAACGGGGTCGATCTCTCGACTGGCCAATGGCAAAAGATCGCCTTGGCCCGAGCCTACATGAGGGATGCCCAGATACTGATTCTGGACGAACCCACCGCGAGCCTCGATGCCCGCGCGGAATTTCAGGTGTATCAGCGCTTTGTCGAGCTGACTGCGGGAAAGATGGCAGTTTTGATTTCCCACAGGTTTTCCACAGTCCGGATGGCGGACCGCATTTTCGTGTTGGACGGCGGGCGGATCGCCGAACAGGGCTCGCACCGGCAACTGATAGCCTTGGGCGGCAAGTACGCCGAACTCTTCGAAATGCAAGCCGCCGGATACCGCTGACAGCGCATCTCAGAATCAGGCTAACTCCCTTCTGTGCAATAGCTTCCCGGAAATTGGGGACGGACCCCATTTTGGCCCCGTTAGCAACTGGTCGCAGGGAGCGGCAAGCACCCAATTATTCGAGATGCAAGCCGTCGGGTACTTGACTGGCAGGGCATCTCAGAATTAAGCTAACTCCCGTCCTTGCAATAGCGTACTGGAAATCGGGGACGCACTGGAAATTGTTTCCGGATTGCCCCTGATCTGTCAGGTATTCAAGAAGGGCTTTCAATGAACTGAGCAAGCAACCAGCCCGGCGGCTTTAGTTAGATCAGGGGGGAGCGCGACCCGGGTCGACATTCGCCGCCTCGCGCTTCCTATTTCACCGCGTCCAACTGCTGCAAAATCTGCTTCGGCCTGAGCGCCCGGTCATAGCCGGCCAGCTCAAATCGAACGCTGCCGGTCGGGTCGACAATCCATGTCCGTAGCGCTGCTAAAACCCTATGATCGATTCCAACACTGAATCGAACACGCTTCAGGCATGAAGGGGGAAATTGGGAACACCGGAAGTAGCGGAATTTTGCGGCGCTTCGCAACAGTACCTTGAATCTTTCCTACCCTGCGTCGCCGTACTCGATACTGGTGTGAGATGCGGTATTCTTAGAGCATGGATCGAGCGCGCAAGATTACCCTTGAGATTCCGCCCGAGCTGCTCAAGAAGGCTCAGCTGGCAACCGGAACCGGCATCACGCAGACTGTTCGGACGGGTTTACAGCTTGTGGCCGCATCGCAGACCTACACCAGGCTGCGGGGATTGCGAGGCAAGGTTCGGTTTACGCAAACAGCGGCTGAAATCAAGGCCGACCGATGATCGCGGTCGACACCAGCACCTGGATTGCCTTCTTTCAAGGAGAAGCCGGTGAGGATGTCGAACTGCTTGATCAAGCACTCCTGGACCGTCAGGTACTGATGGCGCCTCCGGTGCTGACCGAATTGCTGAGCGACTCAACGGTTCCGGCGCACGTGTCGAAGACCCTTTCCGAACTGCCGCTGCTCGACCTCATTCCGGGGTATTGGAAACGGGCGGGAGAGCTTCGCGCAAACGTGCTCGCACAGAGCCGCAAGGCCCGGTTGGGTGACGCGTTGATTGCGCAAAGTTGCGTCGATGCCGGCGTCCGGCTGTTGACGCGAGACCGCGAGTTCAGGGCATTCGCGGAAACGGCCGGCCTCACCTTAGTAATTGGCTTCGCCGCACGATGACAATGCGAATAAACAGCAGCCTCGCGGCCGGTCTTCACAGACGCGGCTTCTTCCGGCGCTGCCTGGATTCAGCGGTGGGCTTCCTTCTTCCCGTCGCGCTTCGCGGTAGCCGAGGCGTACGTTTTCAGGCTTCCACTCCCGAGTTCCACTTCCATCCGCAGTATCGCGAGAAAACCCCGCTGGATGCTGCCCTGTTGCAGATCGAGCCAGGGCAAGACGGCTTCATCAATGAGCCGGTTCACGATCGAATTGCGGCAATTTTGGCGTCCTGGACCCGTGACCTCCTCGAGTCTCCGAGGAACACCCAGGCCCTTCAAAATAGTTTGAGTCCGAGCTTCCTGGGCACATCGTTACAGTCAGTCGAGACAAAGACCTTGCGTCCCGATACCGCAGCGCTCGAAGTGAACGGGCTCCGCTTCGCCGCCCAACCCTCTCTTGCACCGGATGCTTTTCTCAGTCAGTGGCGAGTCTCGCTGGGCCATTTGTCACAGATTCTCACCGCGGATTTTCAGATCACGGAGATCGCGGCCCGCGGCTCAGGCTACACAACACGGGTCCGCGCTGAACTGGTTGCGACAGGTCAGGGCTTCTATCGCGAGCAGCGCGCGGGCGAGTGGTTGCTCACTTGGGAACGGGACCCGCGAGGCTATACATTGGCGCGCTGGCAACTTTTCGACGAAGTTCGCAGCCGGTCTCAGAAGCCTTTTTACGCGGACATCGGCCGCCGGGCTTTCGGCTCAAACGCGTCATATGACCGGCAACTCATGCATGGCGCCGACTATTGGCGGACCACGCTCGACGGAGCCTGCGGCATCGACGTGTATGGCCACAACGGAGTCTCCGTAGGGGACATCGATGGCGATGGCTTTGACGACGTCTACGTCTGCCAGCCCGCGGGACTCCCAAATCGGCTATTTCGAAACCGGGGAGATGGCACGTTTGAAGACATCACGGACTCGTCAGGCGTTGGAATTCTGGAGAACACGGCCTGCGCGCTGTTCGCCGATTTCGACGGCGATGGCCGCCAGGACTTGGTGGTGGCGCGAGCCAGCGGTCCGCTGCTGTTTCTGAATCAGGGCAACGGTCAGTTCCAGCTCAAGCCCAATGCGTTTCGGTTCGCCACCCCGCCGCAAGGCACGTTTACCGGTGCCGCGGCGGCGGATTACGACCGCGACGGCCACCTGGATATTTACTTCTGCCTCTATACCTATTACCAAGGCGCCGATCAATATAGATACCCGGCGCCGTATTTCGCCGCCGAGAATGGCCCGCCTAATTTTCTGATGCACAACAACGGCGATGGCACGTTTCGCGATGTGACCGCACAAGCGGGCCTCGATAAGAACAACACGCGGTACAGTTTTTGTTGCGGCTGGGGCGATGCGAATGGCGATGGCTGGCCGGACCTCTATGTGGTGAACGATTTCGGCCGCAAAAATCTCTATCGCAACAACGGCGACGGCACGTTTCGCGATATAGCAGCCGAAGCGGGCGCGGAAGACGTCGGAGCCGGTATGAGCGTCTGCTGGCTCGACTTTGACAACGACGGCGCGCAGGATCTCTACGTCGGAAATATGTGGACCGCCGCCGGAGAGCGCATCGCGAGTGACGCTACATTTCAGAAAGCCGCGCCGCCGGAGATTCAGGCGTTATACCGGAAACACGCCACGGGCAATTCGCTGCTGCGCAACCAGGGTGAATCGAACTTCCGCGACGTCACTGCGGTCTCGCGAACCGGGATGGGCCGTTGGTCGTGGTCCAGTGACGCGTGGGATTTCGATCACGATGGCTTTCCGGACGTCTATATCGCGAACGGCATGATCTCAGGCGAAGTACGCGAAGATCTCAACAGCTTCTTTTGGCGACAGGTGGTGGCCAAGTCGCCGGATACGGCGAAACCCAGTGCCGCTTATGAGCAGGGTTGGAATGCCATTAATGAGTCGATCCGCGCAGATTACACCTGGAGCGGCTATGAGCGGAACGTGTTCTACGCGAACAACGGCGACGGAACGTTCTCCGATGTCTCGGGCGCGCTTGGGTTCGATTTCGTCGAAGACGGCAGGTCATTGGCGCTGGCCGATTTCGACCATGACGGGCGGCAGGAGGTGTTGCTCAAGAATCGCAATGCGCCGCAGTTGCGGTTGATGAAGAGCGTGGTTTCAGGATTGCCGCCCGCCATCGCCTTCCGTCTGCTGGGGACGAAGAGCAATCGCGATGCGATTGGCGCGGCCGTTTCAATCGAAACCTCCACTGGCCGCCAGAGCAGGCTTCTGCAAGCGGGGTCCGGCTTTCTTTCGCAGCACAGTAAGGAGTTATTTTTTGGATTGGGCGAGTCCAACGGAAGTGTTTCGGCAACCATCCGCTGGCCCAGCGGTCTGATTCAAGAATTGAAAGGACTTCCGCCTGGGCATCGCGTTTCGGTGATGGAAGGGCAGGAGCCTTCACGCATCGAGCCATTCAAGCCGTGGACGCCGGAAACAGCGGAGCTTGTTACCCAATTGGGAGAAACACTTCCCGCTTCAGCGGAAACGTGGTTGATCGCGCCAGTGGCCGCGCCGGACTTCGAGATTCCCGACCGAAGCGGTAAGCCTTTCCGTCTGTCGTCACTGCGCGGCAAGCCGGCGCTGCTGTCATTCTGGGCATCGGCCGCGCCGGGAGCCGCTGAACTGCTGAATGCCTTCACGCGGTACAGCGAGGCCTGGACCAGCGGGGGTTTGCAACTCGCCATCCTCAATATCGATGAAGCGGCGTCGCGGCCGTCATTTCCGATGCTCGCAGCGCCGGTGGATGTCACCGTCACTTACAGCCTGTTGTATCGATACTTATTCGACCGGCGCCGCGACTTACAGATTCCGGTCTCGTTCTTGCTCGATGAGCAGAGCCGCATCGTGAAGGTTTACCAGGGCCCATTCGACCCCACCCATGTCGAGAAGGACTTTCGCAGCATTCCGCGCACGGACGCAGAACGCCTTGATAAGGCCCTTCCGTTTCCCGGCGTTTCCACGACCTATGAATTCGGCCGAAATTATCTCTCGCTCGGTTCCATCTTTTTCCAGCGCGGTTACATGGAGCCCGCGGGCGATTTTTTCCAGGCTGCTTTGAAAGACGACCCATCCGGCGCCGAAGCCCTTTATGGCCTCGGCAGCGTCCTGTTAAACCGGAGCAGGAACGCCGAAGCGCGCGATTGCTTTGAGCGGGCGGCGAAACTGAAAGCAAATTATCCCGAAACGAGGGCGAACGCCTGGAACAATCTCGGGCTTATCGCAGCGCGCCAGGGCGAAACCGCCGAGGCCATTGGTTATTTTGACCAAGCGCTCCAAATCGATGCCGATCACATGGTGGCGCTGGTAAATCTGGGCAGCGCTTACCGGCAGCAGAAACGCTGGGACGACGCGCGCCGCACCTTGGAACATGCGGTGGCCGTCGCGCCCGATGACGCGGAAGCCAACTATGGTCTGGGCATGGTTTACGCGCAGGCAAACCAGACTGACCGCGCGTACGCGTGTTTGCGGAAGGCTCTCGATGCCCGGCCCGCGTACCCAGAGGCTCTGAACAATTTAGGAATTCTCTACCTCAGAACGCATAAACGAGACGAGGCCGTGGCAACTCTTGAGAAATGCATCAGCGCCGATCCGGCCTTCGATCAGGCTTACTTGAACTTGGCCCGGGTGTACATGATTGAGGGGAACAAAGAGAAGGCTCGCGCCACTTTGGACGCGCTGCTGCTTCAGCGTCCGGATCACCCCGTTGCGTTGAGCATGCTGGCTGAAATTCAATAAGACAATGCCCAGACGGTCCGTCATTATCGATACCGATCCTTCACCGGACGACGCCGTCGCGTTCCTGATGGCGCTGGCCTCGCCCGAGGAACTGGACGTCCTCGCCATCACGACAGTGGCGGGCAACGTGCCGCTGCCGCTGACCTCAAAAAACGCCCGCAAGGCTCTGGAACTCGCGAAGCGCACCGCGACGCCGGTATACGCGGGCGCGGCAGCGCCGCTAGTCCGCAAGCTCATTACAGCCGAGTACGTGCATGGACGGACCGGCTTCGATGGCTATGACCTTCCGGAGCCTGCCATGCCGCTCGCCGAGGGATTTGCTCCGGAGGTCATTGTTGAACTGGCGATGCAGCGTTCACCCGGCGAGGTTACGCTCTGCTGTCTCGCGCCGCTCACGAACATTGCGCTGGCGCTGAGTAAGGAGCCGCGACTCGCGAGTCATCTTCGAGAGATCGTGATCATGGGTGGCGCATTTTCAGAAGGAGGCAACATCACACCGGCGGCCGAGTTCAACATCTTTGTGGACCCCGAAGCGGCGGCGCGTGTTCTTGGCTGCGGCGCCCCCATCACCATGATCCCGCTCGATTGCACCCACCAGGCACTGACCGCCCCGGCGCGTCTGGACAAGCTGCGCGCCTGCGGCACGCCGGTGACGGAAGCCTTCTACCACCTGCTGAAGTTCAACAAAATCTTCGACGAAACGAAGTACGGATGGGTGGGCGGGCCACTGCATGACGCCACCGTGATCGCCTACCTGCTTGCGCCGGGGCTCTTTGCCGGACGCGAGGTTCATGTGAGCGTTGAATTGGGGAGCGCGCAGACGTTAGGCATGACCGTGGTGGACTGGTGGTCCGTGCTGGGGAAGCCGCCCAATGTCCAATTCCTCCGGAGTGTCAATGCGGACGGCTACTTCGATCTGGTGATCGAACGGCTGGCGCGCCTCTAGCTGCTAAGCCGCAGCCTGCGGCGCGTCAGCTGGAGTTCAGTGAGGCGCCGGTTGGCAGAGTCATGCTGGCGCCACAGACGGGATTCGTACTGGTTCAGCGCGCGGAGCGGATTCTTGCTGCGCAGGAACTGTCGCAACAAGGGATTAGCCGCGAGCGTCGCCGTATCCAGTTCCGTGCAACGAAGCAGCATTTCAATGTCGTGCATACCATCGAGGCGGTACATCGACTCAGCGATGGTGCGGGCGAGCGTCTCCTCCCCAGGACCTTCCGGCTCGAAGTAGGAAAACATGAAGTTGATGAAGCTGACATACCGGGCAAACTCGGAGTCAGAGAGGTGGGCGGTCGCCTCAGGGCAGAACTTGCTGCCCGCGCTGCTGTAGCGGAAGGGTTGCAGCTTAATCGATTCAGACGCCATTGGGTGGCCTCGTGGTTTTCTTGAAATAGCGGGTCGCCCCGCAGTGTGAGGGTGACGGGGGTGGCGTACGGGGAGCGGCGTGAATTGGCGGGAACCCGCTGAGGAGAAGGGAGATATAAACTAGGGGTACTTGAACTCCCCGACCAGGGAACGGCTGGTCCCAGTGGCCTGGCTTCCGAATCGCGAGACACGAACAATCCTCAGTTCTCGATCGAAGACTGGTTGGCCGCCTTTGACCGGCAAGTTTCGATTCGGCCAAACTGATATGGACTCATGACCTCGACAAGCAAACGCTGAGCACTAGAAAGATCTCTCGTCGTGAGGTTGGTGCCTTTGGTCATCCCCCCTCAATAGCAATGGCGGAAGTCAGTCGTCAACAGACGTTGCAAAGTTCGCGGCTTTCAAGACGACAGCGAGCGAGCGTGAACGGTTCTTGAGGATTGTGAGGATTTGAGATGCAAGTAGTCCGATGTCGCGCCTCATAGGATCGACCGCGCGGCTGCGCGCGTTTGGGTTTTCTTGAGGATTGTGAGGATTTTAAGCAGCACCACCCCGTTGTTGTTCAACCGCGAACAGCGAGGGTCAACGCTGGGGAAAATTTGGGCAATGGTTTACGGCCGCCTTGTCGAATGATCCGCGTGGCGGACTCCAACTGGACTCCACGGTGCGCAATTCCAGCCCCGTGTCGGCTGCAAGTCTGTGATATGTTTGGTGGACCTGGACGGGTTCGAACCGACGACCTCTTCCATGCCATGGAAGCGCGCTCCCAACTGCGCCACAGGCCCACATTGACGGGTATGAACTAGCCGTAGGATAACATGGCGGCCCCTCAAACGTTCCCCTCCCAAAGCAAGAGCTTAGCTTCATTCGTATCGTGGCGAAGTCAACGCTAGAACTCTTGTGTTGGAAGAAACCTTGCCATTTAATGTGAACGTCTCTTGACTGCTCTCTCGTTCGGGTGCACAATCAGTCGTCGGAAATAAAATTCGGGGCTCGATCCTGCCATCGATCGCGTTCAAGAAAAAAATGCAAACAGCCTTCCCGTCCGCCGCGACTCGTTCGAATACTTTTTCGAACACTTCCAAGAATGCACCGGTCACCTATTCGGAAACCCTTCTAGAGCAGTTGATTCACGACCTCAGGCAGCCGCTCAGCGCTATCGAAAACCACGCGTATGTTTTGCAACTGAGTGCAGTGGACGCTGGCGTTTGTTGTCACCTTCAAACGATTCAGGATCTGGTAGCCCAAGCCCACGTCATCCTTGAGCGGGTCTCGGGCCATGAGGAAGCGGTGGGAGCCGCTGCCGGCGTGGGCTCGCGATAACCTTTCCCTGTTCATTCCATTTCTGGTCTTTCACCCGCGGGCCAATGCGGTTGCCTGGCGCGGCTACGTTGACCCAATACCCTTTTCCAAGGCTTCGATCCGTTTCTTCAACTCGGCAACACGCTCCCGCAACTCCGGCAATTTCGAAAGCGATGCCAGTTGCAACAGATGCTCTTTGAGCGGCCGTGCGGGTGTTCCCCATACAGGTTGCCCCGCCCGAACCACCTTCGAAGTAAGAATGCCGGCGCCCGATCCCACCACGGCCTTCGATTCAATACGCGCCTTGTCGCCCACGCCAACCTGGCCGCCCACCACCGCATAATCGCCAATAGTGACTCCGCCCGATAAGCCGGTTTGCGCGGCAATCACGACGTGACGTCCAATCTGGCAGTTGTGGGCAATGTGCACCATGTTGTCAAGCTTCGTGCCTGCTCCAATGCGTGTCACGCCGAGTGCGGCTCTGTCGACGCAGGTGTTCGCGCCGAGCTCTACGTCGTCGCCAATGTCCACAGTGCCGACCTGCGGAAATTTCTCATAGCGGTCATCAACGAATGCGAATCCAAATCCGTCAGCGCCGATCACACAGCCGGAGTGAAGCACAGCGCGCGCGCCAATCCGTACGCGATCGTAAACGGTGACACCCGGAAACAGCCGCGAGTTCGCGCCCAGAGAAACATCCGCGCCAATGTGGCAGCCTGCCTCAATTGTGCAATCGGCGCCGACGCTGCTGCGAGCGCCCACCGTCGCATGGGCGCCGATCGAAACTCCTTCTCCCAGGATTGCCGTTTCATCGACAGCCGCCGACGGATGCACACCCGCCGGTGGCCGTGTCACCGGAAGCAACTGGGCGACGAGACGGGCAAACGTTCCCCGCGGATCGGCCACGTGAATGGACGCGGGCGAATTAGCTTCAAAGCCTTGCGGCGCCAGCAGGCATCCGGCTTTTGACAAGGCCGCCAACTCCCGCGCCTTGCGGTTCGCCACGAATGAGAGATCGGCGGGGCCGGCTTCCTCAAGCGAATTGATTCCGGTAAGCATGAGATCTCCGTGGCCGCGGAACTCGGCATCGCCTGTCAGGCCGCGGCACATTTCCGCAACCGCGGAAGCGCGAATGGGTGTCATGCTTCTTATGACATCACGTTGGATGGCAGTAACGCGGGTAACATCGACATATGCCCATTCACCCTTCGGCGGTGGCGGCGCCTACGGCGCGCATCCATGCGGATGCTGAGATCGGGCCCGGCTGCCGCATCGGCGAGTACTGCGTGATTGACCAGGACGTGCGCATCGGCGCAAACTGCAAGCTCGATCATTATGTCTGCGTGAAGCGCTGGACCACGCTCGGCACGGACAATGAAATCTCAGCGGGCACGGTGCTCGGGACCGATCCACTGGACAAGAACTTCACCGGCGAGCGCAGTTACCTCATCATCGGCAACGGAAATAGGATTCGCGAACACTACACCGTCTCGCGCGGCACGCAGCCGGAATCGGTAACGCGGATCGGCGACAACAACTACATCATGACCTCCGGCCACATCGCTCACAATTGCATCGTCGGCAATGACAACGTGATTGCCAGTTGCGCTTTGGTGGCCGGCCATGTCGAACTCGAAGACGAGGTTTTCATTTCAGGCGGAGTGGTGATCCACCAATATTCGAGGGTCGGCCGTCTGGCGATGATTGCCGGAAATGTGCGCGTAAATAGCGACGCGCCACCTTACTTCCTGTACTCAGACTTCAACATCTCACCCAAGGGTTTAAACACGGTGGGCTTAAAACGGGCCGGCTTTTCGCCATCGGAAGTCAATGAGCTGAAGCGGGCCTACAAACTGCTGTATCGGTCGCACTTGAAACTGGAAGAGGCACTGGCGCGGATGGAAGCAGAAGCGCAATCGCCGCATACGATGCATTTGGTGAATTTTATTCGTTCCAGCAAGCGTGGAATCGCGCGTGAGTGCTAACTGTTTGTGGGGCCGATTGGCAATCGGCCCCCACGGGCATTGCCTGACTTAATCGCCGACGCTTCCGAGCCGGCAGATTGACCGCCGCCGGAAACAGCTCTCGAAAGCAATCCGTTGCGCAAGCCTATTTCGGTCTTGATTGGAGAGCTGAACCTGCAAATGGGGGTGGGCAAACTACTTTTCCATCGGGTATCCCATCAGCGCTTACTCGTAGATCGAACGCTATGTTCAGGACCGTCTGTTCAAGCATTTGCAACGCCGCAGTCAACGGCCCTACCGATTTCCGCATGGAATCTCCCGGTTCGGGCAAGTTCCACGATAAGCATCGAGGCGGGCCAAAAGATAGCGCCCTAGTAGAACCAGATCACGTCGGCGGCAAACATCAATTGGCTCTTCTTCGTGCCCGAATCGTAGGCCGTCGCGGTGTTCGCTTTGTCGTAGCGAAGCTCAGGCCGAAACACGAGGGTGGAACCGAGCCAATGATTCCACGAAATCATATACTCTTCATACGGCGTCTTGAAACCCGTCCGCTGGCCCTTCAGGTCGTCGAAGTATTCCGCGCGCACGATCAACGCGTTCTTCTTGTTGATTTCCCGCGACAGATACGCGACGCTGGCATATTCCGGAGCAAAACAGGTCAGCTCCGTCATGTTGCCGCAGACGGCGCCGTTGGAGTTCGTGATCAACAATGATGCGGCCGCTGGATTGTTGACGTTAGGTGTGTCTTTCATGTACTGGTACCACGTCTCCCAGGCCGCGTGCCACTTCGAGTGGCCGAACTTGTGGTACCAGGTGGAATAATAGGCTGCCAGGTTGTTGTAGTTATACTTGCTGTCGTTGAGGGAGTTCGCGCAAACGTAGATTTCGTCCCGGCCCTCCGACCACGAATAGGCCGCACAAAAATTTCCTGTTGCCTTCGCATCCCGCGCCCAGGGCGCTGCTTCACAGCCGGCCGAAACTCCCGCCTGCAGTGTCCAGTGATTGTTCATCTTGAATGAAAAGTTGATGCCCGTTTGCGTATAACAATCGTACGTATAGGTCAGCGAGTGGCTGTACGTATAGTTGTTCGGAGCAAGCTGAGCCTCAATGTCCGGCAAGGAGATATAACGTCCAATTCTCACGTCTAAACCCTGGGCAACGTGCGGATAATACAAGTCCACATACATCATCACCGGGTCATATCCATACTTGTTGCCTATGGTTCCATTCGGCTTGGGATTATTCAGCAATTGCTGGCTGAAATACCCCTCTGCTGTCGTGAATCGATAATCGAAACCGTATAGATTAGCGATGCGGAATCCCCAGTCGAAGTGATCCGTCTGGATCGTGTCCGGCACTCTCTCGATGTAAAACGTGGCCTGGTCCAGAATGAACGAATCTGGAACCTGCGCATAGGCCGCAGGCGCATTGGCATACGGCCCGTTGTGGGAGGTGCTGATATCCATACCGAGATCCACCCAGCCGTAAACCTGAATGTTGGCTTTCTTCCACCAGTCGCCGTTCGGACCGTTTTGTAGCGCCGTGGTCAGCGGGTATTGAGTTGCGTTCGGATAACCGATCCATGGGGTGCCGCCCATTGGCCAAACGCTGAACGGGAAAGGCGTGTTCTCCACCGGCGCGTCGTATCCGCGGTGATCCGGTGGAGGCGGCGGCGCCGAGGGGTCGGGCTTCGGTGTGGGTGGAGGAAACCAATCGTCCTTATATGCTTGGGCCAATCGCTTGAAGAAATTCTTCCGCGCCGCGGGAATATTCTGCCCACCCGCTGGTGGCGGCGCCTGTCCGGCGGGCGGTTGTCCGTCTCCAACACCGCCATCGTTAGAATGACTTGCGATGGGCGGTTGAACTGTCTCGGGCGCGATCGTGCCAGGCTGAAGGGGAATTGTTGCCCCGCCTGCAAAAGTTCCGGGCTGTGCTGCCTCAACCTGAGTTTCGCTATTAGCGATCTTCGTAGGAGCCGACTGCGCCTGTAGGCCAATTGCACCGAGACTGGCGATCAAAAGGCCGATGGGGAGAAATTTCATAAAATGACGATCTAGAATCACGATACTGCCCGCCTCATAAAGGAGGACTTAGGAATGTCTAAGGAAAAACTAAGCGACAGCCCACGATTCTTTATGACCGTCCAAAAGATAAGTGTTCCGTGCCCAAAAGATTTTGACCGGACCGTCCCTCCTGAGCTAGGGAATTTCTGAGAAATAGACAAGAAAATCCGATGGCAAATAGCCACTTGAAATGACCCCGATAAAGCGAATTATGGCGAGAATGTAGGACCTAGAAGCTACAATGGAACAGAGTATGCCAACGGCCAAATCCACCGAACAACCCCCCAAAGCTAGCAAGCAATCACCCAAAACCGCCAAGCGAAATCCGACCGCTCGAAAGGCGGCTGTTTCTGTTGAAACACCGAAGCCTCGCCAGCGTTCAGTGAAAGCCGCCGGCGCTCCCGAACCGAAATCGGCCCACCATCGCGCCGCCAAACGCGTCACAGCAACACCCGCCGAGGCTGAGATTGTCATTGCCGTCATTACTCAGCAGGAGATTGCAGAGCTTGCGTATTCGTATTTCGTGGCTCGCGGCTATCAGGCGGGTAACCAGCACGAAGATTGGCTGCGCGCCGAACGCGAGCTCCGTTCGCGGCTATAAAGCCTTAGCGCTCTCCGGCTACGGATTGTTTCAGATCGGGTAAGCTGGAGGCAGCCAGTGGTTTTCCCACCATTCCTGGCTGACATCCGTCCATCAGAGAGTATGAGCGAAACGCCCGATCCGGCTCAGAGCCCGTCCCTCGAATCGATTAGCGACGGCGCGCCGCCAGCCGCCATCCAGGCCGACCCTGCCACGTCCGGGGGATCTCGCGCCCGCTCTGCCCTCATCACCACCGCCGCCTGGCTCCGGGACCTGATGCTTTCCGGTCTCATCGCCGTCCTGGTCATCCTCTTTCTCTACCGGCCGGTCAAAGTGGAAGGCACCAGCATGATGCCGAGTCTGTATGACCAGGAGCGGCTCTTCATTAACCAGTTCACCTACAAGTTCGGCATTGGCGACATTCACCGCGGCGACACGGTGGTTTTTTGGTATCCCAAAGACCCGGCGAAGTCTTACATTAAGCGCGTCATCGGCATCCCCGGAGACACGATCTCGGTGGAGGATGGCGTGGTTTTCGTCAACGGCCAGCGTCTGAATGAAAGCTACGTGCCGCGGGAATACCGGGACTTCGATTCCCACGCGCCGGTTCACATCGGGCCTGAAGAATACTTCGTGATGGGCGACCACCGGATTTCGTCGAACGACAGCCGAAACTGGGGCGTGGTCCCGCGCAGCTACATCTACGGTAAAGCGGTTTTCGTTTTTTGGCCGCCTGACCACATCGGTACGGTCCACTGACCGCGATAGCCGGCGGCCGCAGCTCGGAAGCGTCGGCGACTGGATTTGCCCTCGCCATAATGCAGTGCTGCCGCACTTCGCGATCAGCCTGGTCAAGCATTCTTACTCGCCGGGAACGGCAACGGGAATGCTGTTCAACCTGCCACTCGGCGTGCTGCTGATTCATGCCCAGTTGAGCGCCGACGCAACATCGCGTTTTGAGGTTTGGCGGGATATAGTTTTGTACGCCCTGTTGTTGGCCGTCGGCGCCTTCGGAAGCTTATACGGAGCCCACGCGATTTTAGCCGCGCGGAGGGCGTGAGCATTGCCCCAGTCAGCGATTCGCCCGCGCGGACTTTTTCGCCTTCCCGCGTGCAGCGATCTCTTCGGCGCGGAACTTTGCGATGCGTCCAATCAGCTTCACCGGGACAGGCTCGGACAGTGGGAATCGGATGGTGCCCTTGTCGACCTCGTAGGAGGCAAGCTCGTCCTGAAATGCCGCAACCACTTGCTCAGTGGCGGCGTAGATCGAGTAGTGCTGCTTCCATATCGCAAAATACACCAAACGATGGCCGCCTAGCTTATACGTGGGCATCTTGTACGAAATGACTTCATGGGCGCCGGGTACAGCCTTACGGATGGCGTTGCGCACGCGCCGGAGTATTTCCTGAACCGCATCCGGTTGTGCGGCAATGTACTCATCCACGGACGTGAAGCCGGTCTTAGCCATCGCGTATTGCCCCTGTGATCCGGAAACAGGTGCGGTAGTCGATCCAGCGTCGCGGCCCACAAGCCTTGGCGCCCAATCGCGCACAAGACGCTTGGGCGCGACAAGCCGCCACGCCTCAACCAGCAGATCTCTCAGCAGTCCTCGATCGACTGTCGAGAGCCTTACGATGACCCCAGGATATGTCTTGTAGTGAGGCGTCACGAAGAACGCGTCTGGATTCGATTCCAGTAGATGTTCTCGCCGGTCAAAATCGATTCGGACAATCACGAACTCCTCGTTTTCAGGGACACCGCTGGGTCGGCTTCGCTGGTTGCTTGCCAGGTACGCAACTACCTTCCCCGCAACCCGAACCGCCTCTCTCCCGCCGGCCGCTTCTTTTTCACAACCCGGGAAGATCTGCAACAGGAAGTCGCAGACGGCTGTCCATGACCGAAGACTGCCGCCATTGACCAGCCCGCCCTTGCTGCTTTGCCTTTTAGTGGTGCCGGTGGCCGATTCCGTTAGTGTCATAAGAGTCGTTTTAGCGAGGGCCGTTTGACCGGCGCGCCGGCCTACCTGGATGCTTTAGGATTTGGTGGGATCCTGACGTGTGGTGAACGAAAAACCCGGCCCGTTGGAGAGCCCTGATAACTTCCTGAGTCTTAGTGGCGGCAGGCGTTGGCTCATGCGGGTTCAGGGAGAGCAACATCAATCTCTTCCTTCACCGGCACTTCGTTTAACTCGATGTCGTCAGGTATCGGCAGACCGTCCTTCCGCAGGCTTTCCATATAGGCTCGGATGGCATCCCGGGCCATGTCCCGCGCTTCATGGAGTGTGTCGCCTTCGGTCACGAGCCCCGGCAGAGCGGGGCAGGTGACAACATAGCCACCTTCTTCAGCTGGCTCAAACAGCACAGTATACCGACGCTCTAACATCGTTTACCTCACCTTCATTGTATGGCGGGTTGCACAGCAAGTTGGTGGCATTCGCAACTAAAACCTACAAGAACTCGTCGTAAATCGCTTCCATGCGCCGGGTGGATTCAACTAGTGAGAACTCGGCGGCGATTCGCCCGCGGCCCGCTTCCGCCAGTCTGTCTCGCAGGGCCGGATTGTCGATCAGCGCGGAGATCTGACGCGCCAGATCGTCCGCGTTGTTGCGCGCAAACAGAAGGCCTGTGACGCCGTGTTCCACCAATTCAGGATTGCCGCCAACGTTCGAAGCCACCACGGCGCAGCCGCTCGCCATCGCTTCCATGATGGAGTTCGAGAAGGCTTCGGAGAGCGACGGCAACACAAAGATGTCGATGGCGCGCATCCACGGCGCGACGTCCGTCGTGGCTGGTTCAAAATGCACCGTGTCACCCAGGCCGAGCTTCGTGCGGAGTTGTTGAAGTGACTCGAGTTCCGGCCCACTGCCGACAATCAGCAGCCGCGATTGAGGAAAGGGCGGCGCAATCCAGGAAAAGGCTTCGAGCAGCAGGTGCACGGCCTTTTCGGGACGCAGCACGCAAACCGTCCCGATCACCGGATAGGCTGCCGTGAAGGGCGGGCGATGACGCCGTTCGCCGGTGAAACGCGATAAATCGATGCCGTTGCGGCAGATGCGAATTTTCTTTGCGGGGAGGCCGTAAGCCGTCAGCAGATGTTGGCGAACGGCTTCGGCGTTCGCGACGACCCCGTTCGCCAATCGGTGAGCGATGCGCACCTGTTTGCGCTGCGGCGGATAGATGGTGTCTTCAAAGCAGCGCTGGCTGGTGAGGATGATTTTGGCGCCGGAGAGCCGGCCGAAGGTTGAAGCGAATACGTTCATCGGCGGATCGAAGGCATGAATCAGGCGGATGCCCTGACGTTGCACATAGGCGCGCAGGCGCGCGGCCATTTTGAGGGTCTGGAAGCTGGCGAGGGACTGCAGAGGCAGTTCCAGGATGGGAACGCCGGCCTCGCGGAGATCGGCGGCGCGGCTGCCGCGCGCATCGACGCAGGCGACGTGGGGCGTGAACCGAGCGCGGTCAAGCGACCGCGCGAGCTCCGTCAACTGGCGTTCGGAACCGCCTTCGGTGAGCTGACGCGCCATCAGCAGAATGGGAATCGGGGGAGGCTTCACAGTGGAGAGGTTCCCGGCCGGAGCGTTCAGACGCGGAGCGCGGCAAGCGGCTGCTCCACGGCAGCCTGGAACTCCGTCAACCACTGTTCAAGCACATAAAGGACATAGAGGAAGGACGAGTTGTCGCGGCGGCCCGACTCGTGTTCAGCGAGCATGCGCGAGACGGCGGCGGGGCGCATGATGCCGCGTTCGCGCGCTTTCTGAGAAAGTAGCGTGTCGTGCAAAAGCGGTTTGAGCGGGCCCCGCATCCAGGCGCCCATAGGAAGGCCGAAACCGCGCTTGGGCGCCGATAGCAACTCGGGCGGCAGACGGTCGCCAAGAGCTTTCAGCAGAATCAGCTTGCCGCGGCCGCGGTTCAGTTTCCAGGAATTCGGAATCCGGTTGGCGGCTTCGGCCAGCACGTGATCGAGCAGCGGGCATCGGACTTCGAGCGACACCGCCATGGACATGCGGTCCACCTTCGTGAGGATGTCACCGGTCAGCTTGGCGGCGGCGCAATACTGCATAGCCTGGGAGACGCAGTCATGGGAATCGTCGAGAATGGCGCCGCCCAACAGATGGCGCATAGTGGCGTCGTCATTGCCGAGCATCCATTCAGGGTTGATGACCTGTGAGCGCAGGAAGTATGAGCTATAGGTGGCGCATTCGAAGTAACGTTCCAGGGCAGTGGGACGGCTCATCATGCGGAGATAGTTTTTTCCGTAGAAGGAATAGGGCAATGCATTGGCGACACGGGAGAGCGCGCCACGGCCGAATTGAGGCACGTGATCGAAGCGGCTGCGGCTCTCGGTTTGGAAGAACTCGTTGTAGCCGCCAAAGAATTCATCGCCGCCATCGCCGCTCAGCGCCACGGTGACGTAGCGCCTTGCAAATTCGGAAACCAGAAAGGTCGGGATAGCCGAAGCATCGGCAAAGGGCTCGTCGAACTGCCGCACCAGCCGCGGCACCAAATCAATAGCATCGGGCTTCACGATCAGTTCGTGGTGGTCCGTCTCATACTGTTTCGCCACCAGCCGGGCTAGGGGAAGTTCATTGAGCTCCTCTTCTTCAAAGCCAATCGAAAAGGTCTTCACCGGGCGATTGGAGAGGCGCGCCATGGAGGCCACCACCAGACTCGAATCAATGCCACCGCTGAGGAACGCGCCAAGCGGCACGTCGGCGATCATTCGGAGGCGCACGGACTCGTCGACAATAGACCGGATCTCCTCGCAGACTGCCTCCTCAGAGAGCCCCGGACGCTCCTCCTCGCAGGGCTTCGGTACCGACCAGTAGCGCGTGATCTTACTCGTGCCTGGTTGGTCTGAAACCAGCATGAAACAGCCGCCCGGAAGTTTGTGCACGCCCTGAAAAGCAGTCAACGGATCGGGAATGTACGCAAATTGCAAAAAGAACGAGATTGCTTCGGCGTTCATTTCGCCGTTAGCGACTGCACCCACTCCGGCGGCGCGCAGGCACTTCAGTTCGCTTGCAAAGTAGAAGCCGTCGGAGGTCTCGGCATAGTAAAGCGGCTTCTTGCCGAAGCGGTCACGGACCAGCAGCGTGCGGCGCTGCCGGAGGTCTCGAATTGCAAACGTAAACATGCCGCGCAGCTTTTCGACAAATGCCGGGCCATACTCTTCGTAGCCGTGCACCAGGGTTTCCGTATCGGAATCCGTGTGGAAACGATGGCCTCTCGCGATCAGGTCCTGGCGGAGCGACTGATAGTTGTAGATCTCGCCGTTGAACACCACCCAGACCGTTTCGTCTTCATTCGACATCGGCTGATGGCCACCGGAAAGATCAATGATGGAGAGCCGCCGCATGCCCATTGCGACCGGGCCGTTAACGTAAAAGCCTTCGTCATCGGGACCGCGATGCCGAATCTGGTCGCACATGGCCTGCGCTACCGGCTGGCGTGCCGGACCCTTATAGGATATGTAACCCGCTATGCCGCACATGTTTAGGTTGTGTCCGCGCCGGACCGCGGTTCTCTCTCATTGTAAGGGACAAGGCCGCGTAAGGGACAAGGGCGCCCGCGCAGCCCAAGCCGCACTAGGGATGACCGTCTGCTTCGAGGTCGATGCTCATCAAGCCCTGCAATGGTCCGCTCTCGTCGCCGACCTGAAATTGGCCCGCCAGATGCCATGCGCCATTCTGATGAGTCATCAACGATCCACTATCCGAATTGCCGATGTTGACTTCGGTTCCAGAACATGGGCCGGCCGATGGGGCCTCGCTGTCAGCTTGGTTATCGCAATCGTCGAAGATGATGAAGAACACGTTGCCGGCCTCGTTTGAGCCGTTGAATTGGCCGTCCGGAATTGTGATATTCAACTGGACGGTGCTTGAGGCGTTCTTTTCCAGGAAGTCAACGAATGAGGCGCCCGCATCGAACTG
>CAJCIT010000170.1 GCA_903970405.1 Acidobacteriaceae bacterium
TGAGATCCCAGCGAAGGTTGCGAAGCCGGAGACCATACCCGTGCTCACGCCGGCAGGCGAAGACGATTTCGTTCCCTTTAGCGGACGCCGCCGTCATGAGTCCAAGCCTGAGAAGGGCGGCGACGGTCTCAATGCTATTCCGCGCTGGGTCGAAATCGCCCTCGGCGCCGCAATACTCCTGCTCTCGCTGGCAGGAGTGTGGTGGACCTACCTGAATTTCCTGTTGCCGCCAATCCCCCTTCGTGTAGAAGTCATCAACGGATCGGCGGCCATCGTCTGGCCGCCCGAGGTGACCAGTGGCACGGCCGCGGTGCTGACTGTCTGGACGGCAGGCCAACCGTCCGAGCGCGCGCTAACGGAGGAGGAGCGGCAGTCCGGTTTCGTGGCCTTTCACGATGCCAGCGCCGATTCCACAGTACAGCTTCGCAGCATCCATTGGGCGTATGTGCGCTCAGGGCAGATTCGATTGATCCAGGTTCCGCCAGCCCCGCCGCGCTCTCCGCCGGCCCATGACGTGGCGCCGAAGCCCTTGCGGCGGCGTTTCGACTCCTCGGCTACCTCGCCCCGGTGACTCGTTCGAGCCCACGAGCCGCCGTTTCCGGCAACGGGACGGAACACGCTACTTGCCAACACCCACAGTCTTGAGCGCGGCGCGGAGCGATTCCTCGTCGTGATCGCCCTTCATATATTTCACGATGCGCCCCTGCTCATCGATTAGAAAAACAGTCGGGATAGAGTACACGCGGTAAAGGCGGTGAACCTTCTGATTCCCATCGTCGAGCGTCGGCAGGGTAATCCCCTGCTTCTCCAAATATTTCTTGGCCGTGTCAGGCTCCTCATCGTTGACGCCATAAACCACCAACCCCTGGCCCTTCATCTCGGCGGCCAGCTTGGCAACGGTGGGTAGTTCGGCGCGGCACGGTGGACACCAACTGGCCCAGAAATTGAGCATCACGACTTTGCCGCGAAGGTCGCTGATACGAACCTTCTGGTTGCCGGCGATGGTTCGCGCTTCGAAGTCAGGGGACGGGTGATGCAGCAACTGCGAGAGTTGTTGGCCGGGGACTTCCAGTTCCTCCACCAGCTTGGCTTTCTTAGGCGGGTCAAAGACAAACAGGGAATCGGGCAGATCCTCGCCCAGTGAGAACGAGTTCAGAGTGAAGTTGGTGCGGAGACTGACGATTCCGGAATCGCTCTTGTGAAACTCGACCCAGGCCATGTGCCCGATGACAGGACGATCCGGACTCAATGCAATCTCGGCGACGGTCTTCTGCCCTTCCGCATCGGGCTTGCCGACAATTTGAACGGCCGGCCAAGTCACCTTCTCCTTGTCAAACTTGAGGGACATCGGCTTCGGAAAGAGGTTGAGTTGCTGAGCATTCTTCAAGAAGGCGGCGATGTTGGGGACCAACTGCCGGGCGGACGTCTGTTCGCGGGTACCGCCTTGGCTCGGGTCATCCTCCGGTTCTTCCTCCGCCTGATCGCCGCGTGTATTGGACTGGCTGGCCGATTCGTCCTCCGTGTACTGCTTCTTCGATGGGACGTAAGCCCAGCTTTTCTGGCCATTGGAGATCAGCCAGTATTCTTCACCGCGGTCGGGTTGGATTTTGAGAAGCGACCGGCCCTCTTTGCCAATGGCGCACTGCACCTTGGCGCTGGATTGCGCCGCCCACTGGCCTTCCCCCACGCGGGCGTCGATATAGAGATCGCCGTCCCAACTGTATTGAGTCGCATGACTGGACCGGGCGGCCAGCTCCTTAAGGGTCTTGGCGATCTGATCGTTGGACTGGCCTCGGGTAAGCAAGGCGAGCGAGACGGACGCGGCGAGAACTCGGAGCATCGATTTGTGCATAGAAAGAAGGCGAGGTTCACTCCGAAAGAATCGGCTCCCTTGCTTCCTCCGCCTTGGGCTGAAGCTCCTTATGGCGATCGAGGAAACGGACACACGCGTTCCAGCGCAGGATTGAATCGTCGTTGCCGGAGGTCCGCAGACGCTCGGCCTCTTCGAAGAGGCGCAGCGCTTTGACCAGCCACTCATAAACATCGCCGCTGCGCCCCTTCGCGCCGTGACAGGCTTTCGCCCGGCGCTCCCAGGCGATCCCGGAATAATAGGCGCGATCATAAGCTCCTTCGAGGCCCGAAATCGCGTTCATGGCGCTCGAAAACGCACGGTTGTCCTGTTGGATCTGGTCGGTCAAAGCCAGGATCAGGCTGACGCGCGCCTCCCGGTTCGCTGCGTCAATCTCAAGGATGTCGCGGCAGATGCTCTCGGCTTCGTTCGGTTCGTTCAGCAGGCGGTAACGCTCAGCCTTCGCCAGCGAGCCATCCACGCTGTCGCGAGAAATGAGTTTTAGCGTAAACATTCGAATTCCTTTCGCTAAATGATATTGAACAGTTGCTTGAGCGGATCGAAGAAGCGGTCAACCACCCGTTCCTTCAGCGGAATGATGGCGTTCTCGGTGATCGTGATCGATTCCGGACACACTTGCCGGCAGCAGGTGGTGATGTTGCAGTAGCCGATATTGTGCTTCTTTTTCAGATCGCTCACCCGGTCTTCCGTATCCAGAGGATGCATCTCCAGCGCCGCGGCATAGACCAGGTAACGAGGCCCGATAAATTCGTCCTGCTTGTGATGGTCACGCAGGACGTGACACACGTCCTGGCAGAGGAAACACTCAATGCACTTGCGAAACTCCTGCACGCGTTCGACATCGGCTTGCTGCATGCGCCAGGCGCCATCGGGCGCATCGGGAGATCGGGGTTTGAACTTCCTGATGGTCTTCTTCACTTCGAAGTTCCAGGAGACGTCGGTGACCAGATCGCGGATCACGGGAAACGCGTGCATGGGTTCAATGATCACCGGCATCTCAAGATTGAGATTGCTAAGCCGGGTCATGCACATCAGCTTGGGCATTCCGTTGATCTCAGCCGAACAGGAGCCGCACTTGCCGGCCTTGCAATTCCATCGCACGGCAAGATCCGGCGCCTGTTCGGCTTGAACGCGATGAACGGCGTCCAGAACCACCATGCCCTCATCCACCGGCGTGACGAAGTCCTGGAACTTGCCGCCAGAGGGGTCTCCACGCCAGATTCGAAACGTCGCTTGCGTGGCCATTTATTTCATCTCCTCAATGACAGCTTTCAGTTCGGGCGGTAACGCCTGAAGCGGGCGCTTTTCAACCAGCATTGCGCCGTCCGCACCACGCTTCACTATGATGTTGCACTTGCCCCAGTCGGCGTCCTTGTTGGGAAAGTCTTCGCGGAACTGCGCTCCCCGGCTCTCCTTGCGAAGCAGTGCAGCCCGCGCGATGGTCTCCGATACCAGCAGAAGATTGTCGAGATCCATGGCCGTGTGCCAGCCGTTGTTATATTGGCGATGGCCCGCGATCCCCGCCCGTTCCGCCCGGGCTCGAAGCTGTTCGAGGATTTCAAGCGCCCGTTCCATCTCGCTCTCCGTTCGAACGATACCCACTTGATCCTGCATCGATTCCTGCAGGTCATATTGAATCTTGTAGGGATTCTCGCCGGCGGGTCCGCGTTCGAAGGGGGCAAGCGCGGACGCGGCGGATGCTTGGAGCTCGGCCTCGTTAATTGTGGCCGCGGGGTTGCCTTTCGCGAATTCCGCGGCATATCGCCCCGCGCGCCGCCCGAATACCAAAAGATCGGAAAGCGAATTCCCGCCCAACCGGTTCGCGCCATGAAGCCCGGCTGCCACTTCCCCAGCGGCAAACAGGCCAGGCACCGTGGACATCTGCGAATCGCCATCCACGCTGACTCCGCCCATCATGTAGTGGGTGGTGGGTCCCACCTCCATCGGCTCTTTGGTAATGTCCAGATCCGCAAGCTGCTTGAACTGGTGATACATGCTGGGCAGCTTGCGCTTGATATGCTCCTCCGATTTCGGCATGCGCTCCTTGATCCACGCGATGTCCAGAAAAACACCGCCATGCGGCGTGCCCCGGCCGGCCTTGACCTCGCGATTAATGCAGCGGGCGACGTGGTCACGGGTCAGCAGCTCAGGAGGGCGCCGGGCGTTTTTGTCGCCTTGCGTGTAGCGCCATCCCTCCTCTTCGTTATCCGCGGTTTGATCCTTATACAAATCGGGGATTTCGTCGAACATGAAGCGCCGGCCCTCGCTATTGCGAAGGACGCCTCCCTCGCCGCGAACTCCTTCCGTCACCAGGATGCCCCGCACGCTGATGGGCCACACCATGCCCGTGGGATGGAACTGCACGAACTCCATGTCTTTCAGTTCCGCCCCTGCCCGATACGCCAGGGCATGCCCATCTCCTGTGTACTCCCAACTGTTGCTGGTGATCTTGAACGCGCGGCCGATGCCGCCGGTGGCCAGCACAACGGCCTTCGCCTGCCACACCAGGAAGAGCCCCTTCTCCCTGTCGTAGCCGCAGGCGCCGGCGATGCGGCCCGAATCCAGGAGAAGATTCAGCACCGTGCATTCCATATGCACCTGCATGCCGGTGTGGATGCCGTGATCCTGCAGAGTGCGAATCATTTCGAGGCCGGTGCGGTCGCCCACATGGGCCAGGCGCGGATAACGATGCCCGCCAAAGTTGCGCTGAAGAATGCGGCCGTCCTTGGTACGGTCAAAGAGCGCGCCCCACGCCTCCAGCTCCCGCACGCACTCCGGCGCTTCCTTGGCGTGCAGCTCCGCCATGCGCCAATTGTTGAGATACTGGCCGCCGCGCATGGTGTCGGCAAAATGGACGCGCCAGTTATCGCGATCGTCGACGTTCGCTAAGGCGGCCGCAACACCGCCTTCAGCCATCACCGTATGCGCTTTGCCGAGCAGGGATTTGCAGACCACACCCACTGACGCGCCGTTTGCGGCTGCTTCGATGGCGGCGCGCAATCCAGCCCCGCCCGCGCCGATGATCAGCACGTCGTAGGAGTACCGCCGGAACTCCGGCATCTACAGGAGTCTCCAATCGTGCCAGATCCCCATGGAGCAAAGGCGGACATAGATGTCCGAAAATCCCACCCAGAAGAGACTCGCCCACGCCCACTTCTTGTGCTGCCCGTTCAAACAGGAAACGCACTCGTAGAGTTTCTGACGCGCCGGATAATCCGAGATCTGGCGAAGGGATCCTCCCACCAGGTGACGGAAGGCGTGACAACCGAAGATATATCCGGCCAGGAGCACAACGTTGATTACAAGCACGATGGTACCCACGCCGATGCCGAAACCATCCGGGAAAAAGAACGCCCTGACGGCGTCATATACCAGGAACGCCCAAACCAAGTAGGAAAGCCGGAGGAAGTTGCGATGGAAGTTTTGGAGGATGAGGGGGAAGCTACGCTCGCCGAGGTAGACCTTGCGCGGCTCGCCCACCGCGCATGCGGGCGGATCGGCCCAGAAGGCTTTGTAATAGGCGCCCCGGTAGTAATAACAAGTCAGCCGGAAGCCGCCGGGTATCCAGAGAATGAACAAAGCGGGCGAAAAAGGGAGAAAGCTCGGAAACCAGTGCGGCTTCCCTCCCAGCAGCGCGTGAGGGGAACTGCCGAAGATTTCAGGTGAATAGAACGGCGAGATGTAGGGACCATATGTGTAGTAGCCGTTCTGAAAGGCGGCCCAGGTGGCGTAGACGATAAACGCGCCGAATCCCAGAAACACGAGCGACGGCGAAATCCACCACCGATCGGGGCGCGACGTGCTGCCAAATCTGCCGCCCTTCCAGACGACATCAGGAGCTGCCATGTTGCTCTCCAGTGGCAAGAGGGATCAAGCTGCTGTTTAGTCCCCGGTGCTTGCCGGGCAGTATATAACAACATCGTTGGCGAGCTGGGAGAATGACGGCCGCGCTGTCGCGCGAAAAGGTGGACGAAGCCATTTTCATTCCGCCGCGGGACGCTTCAAATCTTCGGAACGTAGGCCGCGTGCTACAGCGCGGATCGGCCAAACTGGTTGGCCCCAGAGGATGTTGATGGTTGGCATCCCAGCTCGGCTATACTGGCAAAGAAAAGGCGAATTGCCATTGTGCCCGATCTGCAACCGGACCTTCACCAACAACTCGAGAGTCTCCGCCGCCGCGTCGCTCGTATCGACCGCAAATATGCTAGCGCCCCCACTTCCCCTCCCCGCCCGGTCGACGTCATCCGCAACCCTGGCGGGGCCAAACCGGAGCGCTACTTTGTTCACGAGTGGGCCAGTGGCGAAGTCGTCGAGAACGAGCATGGCTCCCACTTCCAGATGGAGCGCCACTACGAAGGCCATCGCCGCCACGGTTCAGCCGACATCGGCGCTCTGGCCGAGCTTCCCGCCGCTCTGCTTGACGCCATTGGCGCGGGAGAGATTCCCTCCTGCGCGCCCCACCGCTGGGCGTTTCTGGATACCGAAACCACGGGCCTCGCCGGCGGCTCCGGCACCTATGCCTTCCTGATTGGAGTCGGCCGTATCTGTGGCGACGGCTTTCGGGTCCGCCAGTTCTTCATGCGCGAGTACTCCGAAGAAAAGAGCCTTCTGGCGGGGCTCACCGCGCACCTGGCGGAGTTCGACACGCTTGTCACCTATAACGGCAAGACCTACGATCAGCCGCTGCTTGAAACCCGCTACCGCATGAACCGCGACAAACCGCCCTTTGCCCGGCTGCCGCATCTCGACTTGCTCCACGGAGCGCGCCGGCTCTGGAAACTGCGCTTTGAAAACTGCCGGCTCGTTCATCTTGAGCAGCAGATTCTGGGTGTGGAACGCCAAGGCGATCTGCCCGGCGAAATGATCCCTTACGTCTATTTCGAATACCTGCGCACCAAGGAAGCCGCTCGCCTGGTTCCCATCTTTCACCACAACGCCGTGGACATCCTGACGCTGGCCTGTCTCACTGCCATCGTCCCCTCCGTGTTTCGAAGCGCCGCCGACCCCGCTTCGCTCGAACGTCTTGGCCTTCGACGCGGCGATGAAACGTTGGGCATCGCGCGCTGGCTGCTGGCCGCGGGCGAAACCGAGCAGGGCCTCGCGCTCCTCAAACGTTCCATCGATCTGGGCGTGCGCGATGAATTGCTTTTCCGCACCATGTGGGATGTCGCCCTTCTGGAAAAGAGACTCTTGCGCCCTGACGCCGCGGTTCAAGTGCTTACTGACTTGGCTGCTTGCCGCAATCCCTTCCGCGTCAAAGCGCTGGAAGAATTAGCCAAGCATTATGAGCGCATTGAGCGCAATTACACGCTCTCACTCGATTTCGTCCTGCAAGCACTTCAGTTCGAATCCAGCGGCTCACTCCAGCGCCGGCGCGCGCGCCTCGAAAAGCGACTCGCCAAGAGCACCCCCGCCACGCTCTTCAAGCAGACTTAATTTCGGTCCAGTAAATGTCACGCCGCTTCTGCGCATCGCCGGGAATGGCGCGGAACCACTCGCCGCGCTTCAACACATCTTCCGGCGGATACAACACAGGATTCTTTCCCAACTCGGTAGGCAGAATTTCGCGGGCGGCCCGATTCGCCGTGGCGGTTCGCCATGCAATGACCGTGTCGCGCGTCACCGTGGGCCGCAATAGATAATTGACAAACTCCCACGCCAGATCCTGATGCTTGCTTTCGCGCAGCACCGAGGTATTGTCGGCGTATTGCGGAAAGCCTTCCGAGGGAAAACAGAACGCCAGATCGTGAGAAGCCTCCAGCGCACCCTGCGCCACCTGCGCCCACATCTGAGCTACGAGTACGTCCCCGGCCACTACCTGGTCACGCACCTCTTCGTTCAGGTAAGCCCGCAACAACGGCTTTTGCTGAATGGCCAAGTCGCGCGCCTTGCGGAGCAGCCGATCGTCCGAGGAATTAACAGATTCGCCCAGCCGCTTCAAACACGCCGCAAACATCTCGGCCGGATCATCCAACATCGTCACCCGCCGCCCATAGTCGTTCTGCCACAAGTCCGCCCAAGCCGTGATCGGATGCGCTATCTTTTTCGAGTAAATGACTCCGGTGGCGCTGAACATGTAAGGCACACACCAATCCAGGCTCGGGTCCCACTCCGGCGATTGGAAGTGCTGCTCTAAGTTACCCAGATTCGTAAGACGCTTATGATCCACTCTTTGGAGCAGATCCAGATCCCGCATCGGCCCCACGAAGCTGTTTGACGGGAAAACCACATCCCAACCCGAGTTCCCCGCCATCACTCGCGCCAGCATCTCCTCCGCGCTGCCATAGGTGGAATACCGGACCTTACATTGAAATTCGCGCTCGAAGTCCGGAATCGTGTTATCGGCAACGTAGTTCTGCCAGTTGAGAACGTTCAAGCGGCGCTTATGTCCGGACGTGCAACCTGCCAGCGCGCCAGCCACACCCATCAGAAAGATACGGCGGTTCATCACTTCCGCTCCATCCGTCCAGCCAGCAAGACGAAGACGCCCAGAGCCACCGTAATCATTGCCGAAAGTGCATTGACCGCCGGGCTCACGCCCTTGCGCGCCATGGAATAGATCACCATCGGCAGCGTTTCCGAATCCACGCCCGCCACCAGGCTCGTGATCACATAATCATCGAAGCTGACTGTAAAACACAACAGCGCCGCGGCGGCAATGCCGGGCAGCATCGCCGGAACGGTTACATACCAGAAGGTCTGCCACTCGTTCGCTCCCAAGTCCATCGACGCCTCCTCCAGCGCCTTGTCGAAAGTTCTCAGCCGAGCCAGAATCACAATCACGACGTAGGCCAGGCAGAACGAGACGTGCGCCAGAATCACCGTGTGCATCCCCAGCGGCACGCTCAAGAAACGAAACACGAATTGAAAGAATGCCAGCAGCGAAACGCCTGTGACAATCTCCGGCGTCAGCAAAGACAGATACAAGGAGTTAGTGATGAAGCTCGATTTGCGCTTCCAGATCGCATAACCGGCCAAAGTTCCCACAGCCGTCGCTATCGCCGTGCACACCAACCCGATGGTCAGGCTGTTAATTGTCGCTTCCAGCAAGTTCTCATTGCCAAAGACCTCGCCGTACCACTTCAGGGTGAATCCCTCCCACACTGAGAAGCGTGATGAGTTGAAGCTGAACATACTCAACACCAATAGCGGCAGATAGAGGAACGCATAAGCGGCCACGGCGTACAGCGGCAAAAAGCGCTTCATAAGAGGTTCTCCTCTTTTCGCGCCACCAATCGCAGCAACCCGAGCACCAGGATCAGCAGCAGCAGCGAAACGGCCGACCCAAACGGCCAGTCGCGAGCGGTTGTGAACTGGTTCTGCACCAGGTTCCCGATCATGACCGTCTTCCCGCCACCCAGTAAATCGGGAGTCAGGTAGGCGCCCAGACACGGAATGAACACCAGCAGGCAGCCCGCCATCATCCCTGTCTTCGAAAGCGGGACGATCACCGTCCACAAGGTTACCCACGGCGACGCGCCCAGATCCTGCGCCGCGTCCAGCAACGCCGGGTCCAGCTTTTCGAGCGTGGCGTACAGCGGCAGCACCATGAATGGCAGATAGCCATAAACCAAGCCTAGAATCACTGCGCCGTTATTGAAAAGCAGCGGCAGCGGCGCGCCGGTCAAGTGAAGGGCTTGTAGAACCGTATTAATCAAACCCGTGTCGCGCAGCAGAAACATCCAGGCGTAAGTTCTGATCAGGAAGCTGGTCCAGAACGGCAACATCACTAGATTCAGAAAGAGGGTTCGCCGCTTCCCGGCGCGCGCCACAAATAGTGCCAGCGGAAATCCAAGCAGCAGGCAGAACGCCGTCGAGACCGCCGAGATCCAAACCGACCTCCAGAGAATGGTCAGGTAGAGCGGGTCGAAGACGCGCAAGTAGTTTTCGAGCGTCCACGGGGTCGTCACGCCGCCATAGGGACCGCGCGAGAGCAGGCTGTAAGCGCACACGATCAGCATCGGCACGGCGAACAACCCCACCGTGACCAAATACCCCGGCGCCAGAAACCAAGCGCGTAATCGCTGCATCTCTCTTCGCGCCTTATTGCCGAGTTCCCGTTATTGGCAATTCATCCGCCGGATGCCACCACACATGAATCGCCTCTCCGGGGGAAAAGGACGTCATTCGATCGTCAATCTCCACAACGCACGGTATTCCGCTCGCGAGCGTCGCATGCACGTGCACACAATGACCCAGAAACGTTGAGCCGTTCACGACGCCTTCTATCGAACGGCGGTCGTCATCCCGCGGCTTCGTTCGCGACATGCGCACCGCCTCCGGCCGGATGCCCACGCCATTCAACCAGTTCACGCCACCCAGGAACTCCGCCACAAACCGCGTCGTGGGAGTGGAGTACACTTCGCGCGGCGTTCCCACCTGTTCGATGACGCCCTTGTTCATCACCGCCATCCGGTCCGATAGCGACAACGCTTCTTCCTCATCGTGAGTAATAAAGAGGAATGTGATGCCGACGCGGCGCTGCAATTCTTTCAGTTCAATGCGCATTTGTTTGCGCAGCTTTGGGTCAAGCGCCGAAAGCGGTTCGTCCAGCAACAGCACTTGAGGCTCCAGCACCAGGGAGCGCGCCAGCGCCACGCGCTGCTTCTCCCCGCCTGATATTTCCGATGGGCGGCGCTTTTCTTTTCCTCTGAGCTGCATCAGGGCCAGCGCGCGGTCTACCTTCTGCCGGATCTGGTCTACTGTCTCATTGGGCCTCCGCCGCCGCAAGCCAAACGCTACATTCTCAAAGACGGTGAGATGCGGGAACAATGCGTAGTTCTGAAAGACCGTCCCGACATTGCGCCGGAAGGGCGGCAGCGCCACAACCGAGTGTCCGTTCAGCAGAATATCTCCCTCGGTCGGCTCCTCAAATCCCGCCACCAGCCGCAGCGTGGTGGTCTTGCCGCATCCGGATGGCCCGAGCAGCGAAAAGAATTCGCCGCGCTCGATGGCGAGCGAAATCCCATCCACCGCCCGCTGGTCAGGATACTGTTTGGTGAGGGACCTCAGCTCAAGAACTGTGTTCACTTGGGTTGAGTATTTATGCTAACGTACCGGAATTGTGCGGTGGTCACTCTTGTTGGCATTCGAACGGACCCCAGTTTGCGCATTTGCATATCGGTTGGTACAGGCGAAGCCTTGCCGCACTCGGTCTTACGTCGGGAACTCGTCGAATGTCGCTAGAATCTCGACATCTGGATCGCCATGGAAAATCGCTAGTAGATCCTCATTCAGTTTCTTGACCCAAGGCGAGGTCTCGACAAATCTGAACTTCCTCCAGCTCCATTTTCGACTTTCTGATATCCCGCTGGTACAGACGAAATTGACAGGGTCTCCGTCTTCGGCACGTGAATAGATACAGACGCCGAACGCGAAAGGAGCTCCCACTAGCTCAACCCACCATCCCCAATCTTCGCAGCAAACAAACGGAGCCGAGTAGCCAAGATGGTCATCGAGGCTGAGATTCTAGCAGGCCGGTCCGCGGGCTCTCGGTCCCTAAGCTTACCCTTTACCAATGAGCAGGCCTTTCGTCAGACCTGGGATCCGAACCAGCGCTCCACAATTGCGCGTACATCCACTGCGTGGTTGTAAAACATAATCTTCGCCTTAGGCACAATTTCATGAGTTGCGTAGATGATTTGTTCCATGAAGTATGACATTGCCTCGTTTCCGGCAACGCCTCCTCCGATTAGCACGCCGTCGCAAGGTTGGGTCTCCAATAGATGTTTGAAACCATCGAGGCCGGTCTCGGGTGTTGCCTGGATGATTTCGTACCGATAGCCGGCGCGTGTCATCCGTGCCTGCAGGTCGCGCAACCGTCTCTTGATCTTTGGGCGCTCTTCTACCGGGATCAATGGATGATCCAGCGACAGCCCAATGTGGAAGATAGATACAGCCACGGTCGTCTCCTACCAAATCCAGGGGTTGGAGCCCTCGGCAGTTCGGCGGCTCGTCGAAACAGATTACCACTGCCCGGCCAACTCTGGGAAGAGAACTCCTTATCCCACAAAGGACCATTCTTGAGAATGTCACGCGGGCTTTCATCCGTTGCGTGACCGGGTGGCCTTCTTCAGCGGCGGCCGGGTAAGCCTGCTAAACTGTTTCATGATCCGCGGCGCACGGGGCTTGGAACCTTGTTCGCGCCGGTGTGCCGGAACGGGTTGTGACGCGGATCGGCGGCTGGAAGACGAAAGGCCTGCTCGACCGATACAATATCGTTAATGAGCGCGATTTGTTTGTAACCATTGCGGCCATGGCGGAATTGGCAGACGCGCCAGCTTGAGGTGCTGGTTCTGGAAACGGAGTGGAGGTTCAAGTCCTCTTGGCCGCACCATAAAAAATAGAGCAGCAACCGGGCCGGGACGAAAATCCCGGCCCTTCGTATTTTTACTGTCACGCTCTCGTTTTCGTTTCGGAGAAGTTGTCAGGCGGCGATTGTTTTCTCTGCCTCGACCGTGTCAGGGTCTTGCTCAACATCCTCGCCCTCTTCGGGAACTGCGCCTGTATAGGCCGCCTTGCCAGTTGCCTGCTCGATCAAAGCCAGGAGCCGCTTCTGGCGATCCGCCATGAACGCATCGAAACCATCGGCGCGTAGGAGTGCCGGGTCAACCAGATGAGATGCGAGGAAGCCATCGAGCCTGCCACGTTCAATCGGTGGCGTCTTGTCACTTCCTTTTTCCAGCTTGGCAAGGTATTCGGATGGCGCGACGCCGCCGATGATCCGGTTCGTCCGGAAGGAAAGGGGCGTTTTGTTGATGATGGAGTCGTATACCTTCGGCTTGATGCCGTGGGTTTTGCACCAGTCCTGCGGAAAGATGTGATGTATGTCCACGTTCTCACCGAAGAAAACAGTGTGATCGAATTTCTGGCCCGAGCGAAAGTCCTGCGCGCCTTCTTTCATCAGCAGAGCATTGATGCCCTTGTAGGCGGCGGAGAGGCGCATACGCATGGTTTTCAACCTGTCGGTACGGAACAGCGTTTCGCTGACAGTCGACGGCTCCGCACCACCCGCTAGCCATCCCGGAACCTCCATGAAATCCCGCGCAATTCGGGTCTCGACCGCCGAGCCATAAAGCTCGCCAAAAACTCCATTCCAATACCATCGAACGAGCTTAGCCCGGTTCGCGTCGTGCTCCCCTGCATCGCCGATATCCGCGAGAATGGCCGCTAGGGGAACGATCTGGGATTGGTAGGGCAGATCGAAGATTCGGTAGATATGTTGCATGTGCAGGAATTTGGCAGCCTGCACAAAGCCTTGCTCAACCAGCAGCGGATGACTTCGCTCTACCCGGCACGGTATGCTTCGCGTCCGCCGGAGCGCCTTCCACGGTCCGTGGTTTGAAATTTACCGGGCCGCCGGTATTGAGCGACATCAGCGCTCCCACCGGGAAGGCCCGCGACACTGAGGCTATAAGGCTCTTGATTCGCTCCTCGTCCCAAACCCAGCTTCGCTGAAAGTCAGGCAACTGAACGATACCGCGATGGCACTCTTCAAGGAGCTTATGCAGGTCAACGGGATTGGTCTGGAATGTCGATCCGGCCATTGCGGTTCTCCTAATCTATTTCTACAGTGGAAACCGGATTATAAAGCACGTTAACTGGCCGCCGCACAACTGCGGGAAAGGATAAGCTGATTTTCCGCTGTTTCTCGGGCCTTGGCGATCCGTACATTGCGTCCTGAGGATTCCGCACCGATTGAGGCCCAGAGGTTTCAACGCGCTGTAGCGTCAATTCTGGCCAAAAAATCGACCCATATTCTGGAAAGCAAATTCTCAAATCTTTAGGCGTTCGCCGATGCCGGATGGGGGCAGGGTGGTTATCCAATGAGCGCGTGTATCTTCGCCCGCACTTCGGCCAGTTGTTCCGGCGACACACGGCCCTTCGGCTTGGTATCCCGGCTACGCCAGTCCAGGCTCTTCACTTGATCTGCCAGAACGGCATTCGGCGGCGTGCCGCCGATCAAAACCTCAAACGGATAATTCTTGATCTGTGTCGTCAGCGGACAGCAGATCATCAGGCTCGTCTTGCCGTTATATGCCGCCGGACTCAGAACGAGTGCCGGACGGTGCCCTGCCTGTTCATGACCAGCCTGCGGCGTGAAGTTGATCCAGACGATCTCGCCGGCATCAGGCACGTGCTGCTTTGCCATTACCAGACCTCTTTGCCTTGCGGAGGCCCGAATTCAACCGCCTCATGCAGGTTCTTCGCGGTGATGCCTTTCAGCAGATCGTCCAACACGTACGTTTTTTGCCGAATCGGTTCGATGACGATCCTGCCTTTCTCCTCGCGCACCTCCACGACCTCGTCGAGATCAAGGTGCATGGAGATCGGAAGAGCACACGTCTGAACTCCAGTCACCTTGTAATCTCGTATGCCGTCTTCTGCTTGAAAAA
>CAJCIT010000171.1 GCA_903970405.1 Acidobacteriaceae bacterium
GTCCTAACTTCCTCTTCGGGCGGAACGGAGGGTTGCAAGAGAATTCTTAGAAATTGGGCTGGTAAATTCGGGGAGTTTGGCAATCGATGTGATTGGAAAACGCGTCCCCGAATGGCGAATTCTTTAACCGAAATTTGCGTGGCTCTGGGATCGTTCGCTGGAGCGCGGAGAGGCTAGAGACGTCCGATGTTGTGTTAGCGTGAAATTATGAGCGCGTTGACGTACATCGACGGCTTCCTGGATCCTCTCGCTGAGTGTCTGGACGACGCATCAGCGTTGCGCCTGCTCAATCTGAAGATCGACCCGCAAGCCGAAGCAAGGCTAGAGGTTCTCGCCGCGGGAGCCAATGAAGGCACGCTTACCGGCGAGGAGATGAACGAGTATGGCTCGCTCATCGACGCAGCGGACTTTGTTGAGATCCTGAAGATTAAGGTAGCGCGCCGCTTGCAAACAACTTCGACAGGTGATTGATTCCGCAACGCGGCAGACCGTTCGGCAACGAGCGGGGTATCGCTGTGAGTATTGCAGATTAGGTTTCTAGCCCGGCAAATGTCGCCAATGTCGGTCGTCTGGACAGAGCGAGTAGTCGGTGTCACCCGCTTGCTTACGCGCGCGGTTCATAAGCACGGGCTGTGCTTGAATGATCGACCCCGGGATCGCGCCCGGCCTGCTGTCACGCTACGCGAGCGTATTCACAGTCAGCGGCCGCGAAGCCTCATAGGCGGCAATCGCCGGTTCCTGCTTCAAAATGTACCCGAGTTCGTCCACCCCTTCGAGCAGGCAGTCCTTATAAAACGGATCTATCGGGAACTCGACTTTTGAGCCATCGGGAAGCGTGACCGTTTGATCCGCCAGACTGATGGTGACCGTGGCGGCAGGCTCGGCCTTCAACGTGGCGAAGAGCTTCGCTGAAACGTCATGCGGCACAACAATCGGCAACAAGGCGTTCTTCAAGGAATTGCCCTTGAAGATGTCAGCGAAAGAAGTGCTGATCACGGCCTTGAAGCCGTATTGGGTCAAGGCCCAGGGAGCGTGTTCGCGGGAACTGCCGCAACCGAAGTTGTCGCCGGCCAGGAGAACCTGCGCCGCTTTGCCCTGCGGCTGGTTGAGCAGGAAGTCCGGATTGGGGTTGCCGTTTGCGTCGTAGCGCCAATCGCAGAACAACTGATCGCCGAGACCGATCTTTGAGGTGGTCTTGAGGAAGCGGGCCGGAATGATTTGATCGGTGTCGATGTTGTCGATCGGGAGCGGCGCCACGCGGCTGGTGAATGTCGTGATCTTTTCCATGGCTCTGGCTCCCTCAGTTCATCATGGTCCGCACATCGGTGACGACGCCGGTAATGGCCGTCGCGGCGGCTGTGAGCGGGCTGGCCAGGAAGGTGCGGCCACCCTTGCCCTGCCGTCCTTCGAAGTTCCGGTTGCTGGTCGAGACGCTGTACTCGCCGGGTTTCAACTGATCGCCGTTCATGGCGATGCACATGGAACATCCGGCTTCGCGCCACTCGGCGCCGGCGTCTTTGAAGATGCGGTCAAGCCCTTCTTCCTGGGCTTGACGTTTCACAATTTGTGAGCCTGGAACCACCATGAGGCGCACATTCGGGCTCACCTTGCGGCCTTTCAACAGAGCCGCGGCGGCGCGGAGGTCTGAGATCCGGGAGTTGGTGCAACTGCCGATGAACACTACGTTCACGGCATGGCCGAGCAGCGGCTTGCCGGCTGGGAGATCCATGTAGCGCAGGGCTTTACTGAGCGAGTCGCGTTCCAGCGGATCGGCGAGGGAATCGGGATCGGGCACGGCTGCGGTAACGCTGATGCCCATGCCGGGATTCGTGCCGAAAGTGATCATCGGCTCCAGCGCCGCGGCGTCAATGAAGATCTGCTTATCGTAGGCCGCCCCTTCATCCGTGGGAAGCTGACGCCACAGGGAAACGGCTTTATCCCACTCCGCGCCTTTCGGGGCATACGGCCGCCCGGCGAGGTATTCATATGTTGTTTCGTCAGGAGCAATGAGGCCGGCCCGAGCGCCGCCTTCGATTGACATGTTGCAGACAGTCATGCGCTCTTCCATGGAGAGCGATCGAATGGTGGAACCGGAGTACTCGATCACGCAGCCGGTTCCGCCGCCGATGCCGATGCGCGAAATGAGGTTCAGGATAACGTCCTTCGCGCCGACCCCGGGCCTCAGAGCGCCTTCCACGCGAACTTCGTAGGTCTGGGAGCGGGCTTGCAACAGACACCCGCTGGCCAGGACGTGCTCCACTTGGCTGGTGCCGATGCCGAAGGCGAGTGCGCCGAACGCGCCGTGCGTGGCAGTGTGGCTATCGCCGCAGACCACCGTCATGCCCGGTTGCGTGAATCCCTGTTCCGGTCCGATCACGTGGACAATGCCCTGCTTATCGCTGTGCGGCCCGAAGAGCGGGATGCCGAAATCGGCGCAGTTCTTCTGTAACTGCTCAATTTGCACGGCTGCGATGGTATCGACAATGGGCAGGTTGCGGTCATGAGTGGGAATGCTGTGATCGGTAGTGGCAATGGTGAGATCCGGACGGCGGACCTTGAGGCCGCGTTCGCGGAGTCCGGCGAAGGCCTGGGGCGACGTCACCTCGTGCACCAGATGGAGGTCAATGTAAATCAGGGCGGGCGCGCCGGGACGCTCCGAGACGATGTGGTTGTCCCAGACCTTTTCGATGATGGTGCGCGGACGGGCCGCGATGTGGGGGGAGGCCATAATAATTCCTAAACCATGCGGGCGGGCGTCAGTTCCAGCGCCGCGCAAACGGCGTCGCCAACCTGCGAGGTGGTGGCGGGCGTTCCGGCCGGCTTCAAATCGGCCGTGACTTCGCCGCTATTGAGAACACTTTCAATGGCCTGATTGACGGCCTTCGCCTCATCGATCAGGCCGAAGCTGTATTCGAGCATCGCCGCCACGCTCCCGATGGCGCCGAGCGGATTTGCCTTGTTTTGGCCGGCGATATCCGGAGCGGAGCCGTGAACAGGTTCATAAAGACCGGCCCAGGCGCCGGAGGGGCGGCGCGCGCCGATGGAGGCCGAGGGCAACATGCCGATGGACCCAGCCAGCACCGCGCCTTCGTCGCTCAGAATGTCTCCGAACATATTCTCCGTAAGAATGACATCGAAGCGCTTGGGATTGAGGATCAACTGCATGGCGCAGTTATCCACCAGCAGATGATCCAGCGCGACGCCGGGGTATTGCAGCGACACTTCCACAACCACGCGCCGCCAGAGTTGCGAATTCTCAAGCACGTTGCTTTTATCGACACTAGTGACCTTCTTGCGCCGCTTGCCGGCGAGTTGGAAGGCCATGTGGGCTACGCGCTCAATTTCGGCGCGCGTATAGACCATGGTGTTGACGGCCTTTTCTTCCGGGCCGCTGCCTGAAATGCCGCGCGGCGTGCCGTAGTAAAGGCCGCCGGTCAGTTCGCGGACGATAATCATGTCGGCGCCATCCACCAGGTGATTCTTCAGAGGCGAAGAATCGATCAAAGCCGCATAGGAGCGCACAGGCCGGAGGTTCGCGTAGACCTGCAACGCTTGCCGGATGCCCAGCAGCCCGCGTTCGGGTCGCTTCTCCGGAGCGGCGTTATCGAACTCGGGCAGGCCGACGGCTCCCATCAGGGTGGCGTCGGCGGCCAGCGCCAGATCGCGAGTCGAATCGGGAAAGGGAGTGCCGGTTTGGTGGATCGCGATGCCGCCGAGAAGGCCTTCGCTGAGGTGCAGGGTGTGGTTGTACAGCTCGGCCACTTGCTTGAGCACTTTTTCCGCTTCGCGCGTTACTTCGACGCCGATGCCGTCACCCGGCAACAGCAATACGTTGAGATTCATAGAAGCTTCAATGACCTACTAAACCGTCTCCGCCTTCGCGAGCACGTCCTGGATCAGCGCGGAGATTTCGTCGTTGCGCAGCCCCTTCTTATTGTCCGCCTGATGGGTGAAGCGTTGGTAGAGCAGGTCGAGTTCTTCCTTGGTCAATTGGAAGCCGAGGTCCTCGGCGCGGCTCTTCAGGGCGTGACGGCCGCTGTGCTTTCCGAGGACAAGGCGTCCTTCGGGCACACCGACCGACTTGGGATCGATGATTTCATAGGTCGATTTTTCTTTGAGGTAGCCATCCTGATGAATGCCCGCCTCATGGGCGAAGGCATTCTCGCCGACAATGGCTTTGTTGGGCTGCGGGCCGAAGCTGATGAAGCGCGTCAGCGCCTGGCTGGCCGGATACAACTGCTCAGTGTGGATGCCCGTCTCAAACGGATAGCAGTCAGGGCGGGTCTTCATCACCATGACCACTTCTTCCAGCGCCGCGTTGCCGGCGCGTTCGCCAATGCCGTTGATGGTGCATTCAACCTGGCGCGCTCCGGCCTTGACGGCCGCGAGCGAGTTGGCGACGGCTAAGCCCAAATCGTCGTGACAATGGACGCTGACGATAGCGCGGTCGCCCAGCAGATTCGCGATGCGGCCAATCAACGCGGCGTACTGATCGGGCACTGAGTAGCCGACAGTATCGGGAAGGTTCACGGTGCGAGCGCCGGCCGCGACCACGGCGAGCGAGACTTCCTCTAGATAGTCGGGATCGGTGCGCGTTGCGTCTTCGGCGGAAAACTCAACGTCGTCGGTATAGGTCCGGGCGAGCGCGACAGCCGCCACGGCATCGTTCAAGACCTGTTCCCGCGTCTTCTTGAGTTTGTATTTGAGATGGATATCGCTGGTTGCGAGGAAGGTGTGAATGCGCGGCCGCTTGGCATGTCTGAGCGCCTCCGCTGCGCGCTGCACATCGAGAGTGGTAGAACGCGCCAGCGCCGCTACTTGCACCCAGGGGAATTCGCGGCTGATGGCGTCCACGGCTTCAAAATCTCCGTCGGATGCGATCGGGAATCCTGCTTCCAGAATGTCGACTCCCAGATCCACCAGCTTCCCAGCCATCTGCAGCTTTTCCGCCTTGGTCATGCTGCAGCCGGGGGACTGCTCACCGTCACGCAGTGTGGTGTCGAAGATGTATACGCGGCTCAACTTGGGCCCTCCAGGGTTTGATTTGGTGCAATTCAGTTGCAGCACGAGCAAAGACTCCCTATGGTAAGAAACAGGATGGGATTATGCAAATTTATAGTTTTGCCATCTCGTATTAGATATGATGATGCCATAAGGGTCAGTTATCGTCGGGCACTATGGAACTCTATCCCCTGAAGGTCTTTCTAACCGTTGCCACTGAGCGGAGCTTCTCCCGAGCCGGAGAGAAACTGCTGCGCACGCAACCGGCTATCTCCATTGCCATCCAGCGTTTAGAGAGCGATCTCAAGGAGAAGCTGATTGACCGCTCGGGGCGCGAACTACTCCTGACCGATGCGGGTAGGGTGGTACTGGAGTATGCAAGGCGATTCCAAAACCTTGAGTCCGATTTGGACAACGCGCTGCGCGAGCTTCGGGACAATTATTCAGGGCGATTGACAATCGGCGCCAACGAATCGACCTCGCTCGACCTCATCCAATACATTGAGCGGTACCGGCGGCTGTATCCCAAAGTGAAGGTGCAGGTGCGCCGCTCGCTTTCGAGCAAGATCCCGTCGAACCTGCTGGACGGCGAGCTGGAGCTGGGCGTCATCAGCTACGATCCCGGGGATGAGCACTTGATCTCGGAGGTCATCAATACCGACCGGCTGACGCTGATTGTTTCGCCGCAGCATCGATTTGCCGACCGCAAGGAAGTGTCGATTACCGAGCTGGACATGGAGACATTTATCGCGCACAACGTGCTGTCTCCTTATCGCGAAGTCGTGCTGCGCGAGTTTCAACGTTATAAGGTTCCGTTGAACATGGACGTGGAAATGCCGACGGTGGAGACCATCCGCCGCCTGGTGCAGCATAATGAAGGCGTCGCCTTTGTGCCGCGGATGTGCGTTGAGCAGGAGCTGGGTCAGGGCCTGATCCGCGAAGTGAGAGTGAAAGAGCTGAACGTGGAGCGAAAAATCCGGCTGGTGTATCCAAGCCGGCGGGCATTGAGCCACGCGGCGAAAGCATTTCTCGAAGTGGTGCGGAGCATGCCCTCCACATCCGCCGGCGACACGTCAAAAACTCCGTCTCTCGCTATCGCCGGAAACGGTTCCGCCATAGCGGCCGCGCCGGAATCGTAGACGTGGCCGGCTCGCGGGACATTCAAGAAAAGCAGAAAAATATCGGCGTGATCGGCGGAGGCATCATCGGGGCCTCGGCTGCATTCCGGCTGGCCCAGCGTGGCTTTCGCGTTACGGTGTTCGAACGCGGCGGCTGGGGCGCCGAAGCGAGTTGGGCCGGAGCGGGCATGCTGGCGCCGGGTGGTGAGATGGATGGCGACCCGGCCCTGGCGGCGCTGGCGATTAAGAGCCGGCAACTATATCCCCAATTTGTCAAGGATCTGATTGAAGCCTCCGGACGCTCCATAGACTTCCAGGAGAACGGTGCGCTGGACGTTGCTTACGGGGACGCGGAATGGAAGGCGTTGCAGGCGCGCGCCGACCGGCAGCGAGTTTTAGGCATTTGCTCGAAGGCGATGGCCGCGGACAAGGTGAAAGCCTTCTGGCCGTTTCTGCGGACGGAGAATTTGGCGGGGGGAATTTTTTATCCTGACGACGCGTTGGTGGATCCGCGCGAGGTGATGGCGGCACTGCGAATCGCCTGTGAGCGCGCGGGCGTCGCCATTGAGTTGCAAAGCGAGATCGAGACGGTGATCGCCGGTGAAACCGGGGCGTCGATGCAAGTGGCCGGGGGGCGAGAGGTTCACATGGACGCCGTCATCGTGGCCGCCGGCGCCTGGAGCAGCGCGGTGGAGTTACACGGTGTAGCGCCGCAGCCCGCTGCGTTTCCGGTAAAGGGCCACCTGCTGGGCTACCGAATGCCGGACAAGTATTGCCAAACTATCGTGCGATGCGGACAAAGTTACTTACTTCAACGGGCAAACGGCTTGCTTATTGTTGGCGCCAGTGTGGAGCGTGCAGGCTTCGAAAGGGCCGTGCGGCCGGCAGTCGTTTTGCAGTTGGAGAAGGCGGCGGGATTCCTGCTGCCGCACTTGGCCGAGACCACGCCGACAGAAGTCTGGGCGGGGTTTCGTCCAGGGAGCGATGCGCTGCAGTTAGGGCGCTGGCAGGGGAGTGCGGTTTATCTGGCCTATGGACACTATCGCAATGGCATCCTGCTGGCCCCGGTAACAGCCGAGCGGCTGAGCACGGAAATCGCAAGCGATTTGTTGTAGGGCGGGATGGAATCACGCAGCCGGTTGGTTAACCGGCCTTCGGACCTTAGTACTTAGGACGTGCAGGGGTTCCTAGTAAACTAGAGGCTCTTGAAGCTGAACGCTGACCAAAAGAGCGTTATCCGCGCCATAGTCTGGCTTGGCCTGATGGTTGGCGTCATGGTTGCCGTGTTAGTACGGAATAAGCCCTCCGCCAAGACCGTTAAATTCGATATCGTCTGTGCCCAATTCGCCGCGAGGGTTCCCATTGAGCTGAACCTCAATGGCGCGGCGCAACTGAGCAGCGCTCAAATCCACGGATTCGAAGCGTCGGTGAAAAACGTGCAGTCCGCGACACCCATCTCAATGTTCCAGAATCGGCAAGGCACAAAGTGGCGCTCGCTTACTCTCAGTTCCAGGCCAGATAGAGCCTCGCCCGATGCCACGCTCAAACCGGGCGGAGGGTTTGGGACGATGACGGTGGATGTAAACCCGCGGGTCGTAATGTCGAGTTCCACGGCCGTGCCTCCGGTTCTGATGCTCACTTCGAAAGCGTCGCGCGACATCCATCTCGTTTTGCAGAGCGAGCAATTGGATTTGAGGGAGGACTTGTACCGAATACCCGAGATTTTTGGGACTTCGCGCGGTATAGATAGCCTCGCCATGAAACTTGTAGGCGCCCTTCCTGGTGTCATCCTGGATGCCTATTCAGGGGAACCCAGAGGGAGTCCGGTGCGAATTGACCTGACCTTCGTTCCCATCGGAGACGCGTTGCCCCTGATGGCCCCGGGTGGCGGCGGCGCGGGAGCTCCTTTACATAACGCAGAATTGGACTTGTTCGGGACAGAGAAGCCCGGCATTGAGATTGAGGGGAAAAGACCCTCGGATCTGATCGCCGATCAAAGGACGAGTATCGTGATTCGGGCGCGGACAGGGCAAATCAGCGGGATCAGCCTGGTCGCTGCCGCGGGCTCAAACGGGGCGCCCGGTCTGGAGGTGAGCGGATTCGCCGAAGCGGAATCCGTGAAGCAGGACGATCACGAACTCCTGCCGACGTTCGTCCATGAAATTCTCGATAAACCCTACGACGAGCGGACATATTGGCTGATTGCGCTTGGGTTCGTCGCATTTTTCATCTTCAAAATCGTTGACCGGGCTTTCGAGATTCTATTGAAGACGTTTCTACCAGGAGGATGAGAAATGTTCTCACGTCGACAGTTACTAATCGCGGCCGCCGCTGTTGCGCAGCCGGGGCTTCGGACGGAGCCCTCTGAGGGAGCGCCGTTCAGTCTGCAGTTGCCAAGTCTGGAACTGGATCCGGGGCTGCAGACACTGGCGGCGGCCATTACCTCCGGATTCACGTCTTGCCAGATCCAGGTTCTGGATAGCGAAGGGCGTGTCAGGGAGTCCTCCCGGGACTGGGGTACGGAGCCAAACCGTCCTGAAGGCGCCATCCTGCAAGGAACTCTTCCGGGTGCACGCCCTGTGCCGTGCCCTATACGAGTCCTGCTTCGGCCGACCCGCCCACGAGTTCCGAGTGTAACGGTTGCCATCCAGCAGGCGGAGACAGATTTCGGTTTCCCTGCGAGGCCAGTGCGATGGGTTGCCGGCCCCGCCGATTTTCGCGATCTTGATTTCCTGCGGCAGACGGCTCTGCGCGCGCGCTTCAGAGATGACCCGGCAAAGCCGCCCGGCGGGCGGTTTGAGGTCGATATTCGGTACGATTCTTCCTTGTGGCTTCGGATTTGGGCCGGAGAGCACGCGATCGGCCACCCCGTTTACGAAACAACTGTTCCAAAGCGCGCCAATGGTCCGAACGCGCTGCCCTGGGACTTGCACTCATCCAAAGGCGATTTGGTCAAGAGCGGCCACTACCTGGCGATCATTTCTTGTAAACCCGGATTACCCAAACTCCACCCGACGGTGCTCGCATCTTACTTCGCGGTGATTACCTCTTGACTGCGACGGACCGCCCGGGCCCAGCGGTTCATTTACTGTCCGCAGTGGGCGATTGCAAAAACACAATTAGGTTATCGTGTCGCTTGAAGTGCCCTGGCCGCGGCCTCGCGAACAGGATAGTGGGCCGAACCATTCGGATCAGTCACTTTGTAAGGATCGCTTACCGCTAACCGATTCAGGACGTCAACCGCTGCCGAAGAGGAAAAGTGTGCCAGCCCTTCCACAGAAACTCTACGAGACTGAGGATTGGCGTCCCTAGCGCCGATCAGAAGAATGTTGAGCAAAGATTCCTCTGACCCTTTGCTCGTGACATTATTCAGATTGCGGGGCTCACTCATCGCACTGAACATTCGGAAGAGGCTATGTCGCGTCTCCTCGTCGGCGTTGGGAAGCGCCTTAATCCCCTGGTTTAGAGCCGCAGCACCGAAACCGGCAAGAGTCCTCTGAGCCATACCGCCTGTATTGATGCATCTCATCAACACGGGCAGCGAAGCAGGGTCCCGAAGCGTAGTAACGGCGTGAATGACATCGCCATAATAGTTGGAATAATCCTCCGTGGCTGGCGCGGCGCCGCTTTGCTGGAAATCAGTTTCAGTCTCCAAGAGTCTTGTTAGAGCCGCAACCAGACGGGCTCGGCCTTCCGCGCCACTATTCGCAATCGCTAGAACTCCGTCCGCGACAGCGAGCTTACTGTCCCACCCGGGAGACAGACCAGCGTGGATGATGGAATAGAACGCCGTGGATCTTTCCTCCACGCTCGAAGACAGCAGCAGCCTCAAGGCCCCATCGATTTGGACGTCCGCAGTCCTGGGCAGCGCTGCCGAAAATGAAACACTAGGGACAAGCAGCAATAGAAGCATTCCACGCTTTATAAGCCGTCGCTGAGCCATGCTACATTCCTTAAATCCGTTTGTTGAGTCGCCTGCTCAAACCGCTGCCGCATGCCCGGTGTCAAAGGGCGCTGAGCCTTGAACTCCTCGTAGCGGCGATCCTGCCCTTGCAGATATGCCTCGATTTCCTTCGGATGTTCGAGGATGAAAGTAATCGCTCCATAGACGTTTGCCAGTGACCCGATAGATGGATACGCCTCATAGATGGCATCGGCCGACCTTCCATCTCGGAAGTCATGCACCACGATGTCGAGGCCAACGCGAGTGCCAGCGACGTAGTAAGCACCGTTACGAACCTCGACATATTGGTTAGTTGGCATCATCTGCTGCTACTACCACTTCTCAGTCTACTCGGCGACTGGAGTTCCGCGCAGCGTTTGTCGGCGCGGCTCCGCATATCGAATGATGTTGTCTCTCTCTTCTGAAGATCTCACCGATCACATTTTCACTGAGAGCAGGCTAAAACCATTGAAATCACAGTCACAGGCTGAAGCCTGTGCCACCAAGAGCCATCAACCGCCGTGCACCCCGCGCCTTTTACGATACGCTAAAACCCAAATGCACATTCATCGCCGCGATTTTCTTGCGGGACTCACCGGAGCCGCCTTTGCCGGCAAGGCCATGGCCGCCGCCTCCGAGCCAAGCAGCCTCTTCCGGAAGCAGACCATCGCCGTCAAGCCCATGACGCCAGGGGCTGTCCGCCTGCTGGACGGCCCGTTGCTGGCAGCGCAGGAATCGAACCGCGCCGTTCTTCACCGATTGCCGGTGGACCGGCTGGTCTACAACTTCCGCATCAACGCCGGCTTTTCTTCCACCGCGGAACCACTCGGTGGATGGGAGAAGCCCGATTGCGAACTCCGTGGCCACTTCACCGGTCATTACCTCTCCGCCTGCGCCCTCATGTCCGCCTACACCGGCGACCAGTCCGTGAAAGCGAAGGGTGATGAAATCGTCTCCGAACTCGCGAAGTGTCAGGCATCTTTGCCGGGCGGCTATCTGAGCGCGTATCCCCTTGAATACTTCCAGCGCCTGGAACGGTTAGATCATGTCTGGGCGCCGTTTTACACCATCCACAAAATCATGGCGGGCCTGCTCGACATGTATTTGCTCACCGGCAACCAGGAGGCGTTGAAGGTACTGACCGGCATGGCCGATTGGGCAGACCGCTGGACCTCCCAGTTCCCCCGCGAGCACATGCAACAGATCCTGCGCACTGAATACGGCGGTATGGGCGAAACGTTGTACAACCTCTACGCGATTACCTCCGATCCTCGCTATTTGCGCGCCGGCGACAACTTCGCCAAAGATACCTTCTATAATCCGCTGGCTGAACGGGAGGATCAATTGAAGGGCCTGCACGTGAACACGCACATTCCGCAGGTGATCGCCGCCGCCCGCCGTTATGAACTCACCGGCGATCCGCGCTTCCGCCAGATCTCGCAGTTCTTCTATGAGACCGTTACTGAATCCCGCGCCTACGTCACCGGAGGAACCAGCAACAACGAGGCGTGGCTGGTGGATCCTGGCGAGCTCTCCGCCGAATGGCCTCAATCCACCAGTACCGCCGAATGCTGTTGCATGTACAACATGCTCAAGCTGACGCGCACTCTCTACAGTTGGTCCGGCGATCCGCGCTTCTTCGATTACTATGAGCGCGTATTGATGAACCATCGCCTCGGAACCATAGATCTCAAGACCGGCGACACTATGTATTACCTCTCACACTCGCCCGGCGCCTGGAAGACGTTTTGTTCCGATTACGATTCCTTCTGGTGCTGCACCGGCACCGGCGTCGAGGAATACTCGAAACTCGCCGCCAACATGTATGCGCAGGACGCCGAGGGCCTGTATGTGAATCTATTTGCCTCGTCGGAGCTGAACTGGCGTGAGAAGGGCATCGCCCTCCGCCAGCAAACCACGTTCCCTCACAGCGGTCAGGTCACCTTTAGTATTGCCGCCGCAAGCCCCGTCCAGACCAAGATGCGCATTCGAATCCCGGCATGGGCGCACGGCGCCTCGGCATCGTTGAATTCTCAGCCAATCGGCGCCATTGCATCGCCCGGCAGTTATCTGGTCTTCGATCGCGAATGGAAAGATGGCGACACCGTCACCTTGAACCTGCCCATGCATCTGCGGACGGAATCTATGCCGGACAAGGCCTCCATTCAAGCGGTTCTGTACGGTCCGCTGGTGCTGGCCGCGATGATGGACTCGCCCCCGGCCGCAGACAAGGAAGTCTTCGGAGCTCTCGGCCCGCACCTGACAGAGCACGGACCCGCGCCGCTGGTGAAGGCATCTCTCGACGATCGTGCGGCCAGTTGGGTGGAACAGACCGGTCCACTCGCCTTTACCACCCGCAAGCAGGAAAAGCCGGTGAGCCTGAGGCCCTTGCAGGAGATCGGGCGCGAGCGCTACTCCATTTACTGGCGCGTCGCGGACCCGGCGTAGACTCCAGGCAGGACTGCCCGGCTACCCTAGCTTCACCAACTCCGGCGTCTCTTCTTCAGCAAAAAAGCCGCCCTCCTCGGCGTCCCCATCCAGGTCGAGGAATCGGGTATCCAACAGACGCCCGGTTTCAATCCGGCCCATCGCTGAGAGCAGCGTTTCTTTGAGAAACGGATGATCGCGTTCAATCTCGCCGAACATATCGCGCAGTGTGCGACGGACAGTCCCTGTTTTCTGGGAACAGCCGCAGGGGATCACCGGCGCACCCAGGCCCTGCGCGTAGTCTCGCGTCAGAGTCTCCGTCACATAGACCAGCGGCCGGATCAACCGGAAATCGCGCTTGCGCGAGTAGGTCACGGGCGGCAGTGCGCTGAGGCGTCCCGTAAACATCGCATTGCGCAGAAAGGACTCGCAAAAATCGTCAGCGGTATGCCCAAAGGCGATGACATTGGCGCCGAGACCGCGCGCGATGCTGTAGACGGCGCGCCGCCGGAACCGGCTGCAGAGATCGCAGCCATGGTCGGGCTGTTCATCCAAAAGCCGCAGCGAGGGCCCGTCCTCTACATAAGTCCAGTCAACGCCCCGCGCCTTGAGGTACTCGCCGAACGGAGCGATGGGCGAAAGAAACTTGCCCTGCTCCACCGTAAAGGCGCAAACGGTGAAATGAATCGGCGCCCGCTTCTGCAACAGAAGCAGGGCTTCGAGCAAAGTGACGGAATCCTTGCCGCCGGAGAGACCCACCGCGACGCGATCGCCCTCCCGGATCATCTTGAAGCGGCCAATGGCTTCACCCACCTTGCGCAAAATGGTCTTCTCTAGTTCCACGAACCTCCAGGATACCGGAGCGACGCCCTCCGCCGAAGCTCTCCTTAATTGTCCTGTTGCCAAACCACAGGAAACTTGCTATTTCTGTTGTCAGGCCACAGGAAAGACGAATGGCAGACGAACGGCTCGACCTCCTCCAGGGAACGCTAGACCTCATGGTCCTGCAGACCCTGTCCACCATGGGATCGCTGCACGGCTATGGCATTGCCCGCCGTATAGAGCAGGTGAGCGGTAATCTGCTGATCTTAAACCAGGGCACCATCTATGCGTCGCTCGTCCGTTTGCAGCAAAACGGCTGGATCGACGCCGAGTGGGGAGCCTCGGAAAATAATCGCAAGGCCAAGTTTTACTCATTGACACGTAACGGGCGGAAACAATTGGCGACCCAGGCAGAAAACTGGGACCGGATGGCGATGGTGATGAACCGGCTATTCGGGATCGCCGCAAAAGGAGCAGATACATGATCCCCGCACGCCCGCTGTGGCAGCGCTTTCTCTCGTTTTTTCAAAGGAGGCCGCTCGACCAGGACTTCTCCCGCGAACTCGCCGCCCACGTCGATCTCTTGACCGACGAGTACATCGCCGCCGGTTTGTCTCCCCAGGAGGCTCGCCGCCAGGCCGGCATCAAACTCGGTGGCATTGAATCAGCCAAGGAACTGCATCGCGAAACGCGCAGTCTTCCCTGGATGGAAACTCTGTCGCAGGATCTTCGCTACACCTTGCGCACGTTCGGGCGCGACCCCGCATTCGCCATCTTTGCCACGCTGATCATTGGCCTGGGAATCGGCGGCACCACCGTGGTGTTCAACGTCATTAATGCGCTTCTTGTGCGGCCGCTGCCGTTCAAAGATCCGCAAACGCTGGTCTACCTCACCAATGGCAGCGGCGAAAATGGCAGTTCCGACGCCACCTTTATGGTCGACTACCTGCTCGAGATGAAGCAGCAGACGCAATCGTTCTCTGACGTAGCCGGCTACTTCGATTTCTACAACATCGGCGACAATAAGCTGCTGGGGCAAGGGGAACCGGAACGGCTTACCGGCGTCCCTGTTTCACAGAACTTCTTTCCCGTGCTGGGCGTCCAGCCGGAGTTGGGCCGCGGCTTTTCTGACGAAGAAGCAAAGTTCAATGGCCCTGGAGCAGTGATGCTCAGCCATGGGATTTGGGAAAAGCGCTTTGCCTCCGACCCGCGCATTGTTGGGCGGAAGCTGCGTATTAATGACAACGTCTGCACCGTGGTGGGCGTGCTGCCGGCGAGCTTCGATTTTGGCGCCGTCTTCGCACCCGGCACTCGCGTCGATCTCTTCTTCGCGTTTCCTCTGAGTGAACAAACAAACCGCTGGGGCAACACCCTTGCGTTGGTGGCAAGGCTCAAGCCTGGCGTCTCGGTGTCCCAGGCCCAGGCTGAGCTGAACATCCTCAGTCCTCGTATCCGCAAAGAACATCCGAACTGGAACGATCTCGATTTCCGTGCCGCGAACCTGCAACAGCATGTCAGCGGTCAATTGCGGCCCGCTCTGCTGATGCTGGGCGCGGCGGTCTTCGTGGTCATGTTGATTGTCTGCGCCAACCTGTCGAATCTGCTGCTGGCCCGCGGCGCCTCCCGTCAGAAAGAAATGGCGATCCGTGCCGCCCTCGGAGCCGGACGCCGCCGGTTGATTCGCCAGATGCTGACGGAGAGCGTCGCGCTGTCTTCCATGGGCGCGATGCTCGGCCTCATTCTGGCCCTGCTCGGCACCAGGCTGTTGACACATCTGGATGCGCTCAGCATTCCGCTACTCACCAATGTGCGCATCGATGGCCCAGCGCTCGGCTTCACCATCCTTGTTGCGGTCGGCGCCGGGCTGATCTTCGGTCTTGCCCCCGCCCTGCATGTGCCGCTTGCGACAGTGCATGATGCCCTCAAGGAAAACAGCCGGGGCGCCACTGACGGCAAAGATCACGCCTGGCTGCGCCGCATGCTGGTGGTGTCTGAGATCGCATTCGCTTGTGTCCTGCTAGTCGGCGCCGGGCTGATGATTCGCAGTTTTCTGCACGTTCTGGACGTCAATCTCGGTTTTGCTCCCGAACGCGCCGCCACCATCCGCATCGACCCCAGCAACGACAAATACAAGACGCAAGAACAGCGCAACGGCTACTTCAATGAGGCGTTGCGGCTGGTCAAGGAGATCCCGGGCGTCTCCGCTGCCGGACTCACCGACGTTCTGCCGCTCGGCACGAATCGCAGTTGGGGTGTCCAGGTCAAGGGCAAGAGTTACAAGCGGGGCGAGTCGGACGGAGGCTTCGTGCGCATCGTCACCGATGGCTACTTTGCGGCGATGGGCATCCCGATCCGTGAAGGCCGCGACTTCGCGCCAAGCGATACCAAGGGTTCCGAGCCCGTCTTCATCATCAACCAGCGCTTGGCGCACGATGCCTTGCCTGGTCAGGACCCAATCGGCAAGTACATCTTCGTCGACGATCCGAAAGTTGCCCGCCGCATTGTCGGCGTGGTGGGCGACGTCCGCCATTTGGCTCTTGAGAAAGACGGCGGCGATGAGTTCTATGTCCCCATGCGCCAAACGCAGGATTTCGGGTCCGTGGGCCTTGTCGTTCGCACGAATCTGCCGCCCAAATCGCTCGCCGCCGATATCCGCAAGGCTTTGGCGCCCATTGAGCCGAACCTGGCCACCAACGAGTTCCGGACCTTGCAGCAGATTGTTGACAAAGCCACCTCGCCGCGCCGCTTTGTAGTGATCCTGCTGGCCGGCTTCGCCGCGTTCGCGCTGATTCTTGCCTCACTCGGCATCTATGCGTTGATCTCTTACTCGGTCAGCCAAAGGACGCAGGAGATCGGCATCCGCATGGCGCTGGGCGCGTCGGCGGGCGACCTGCAGAGGCAGATTCTGCGCCAAACGCTGGCCCTTGCCGCTGTCGGCTTGGCCATCGGTTTTACCGTCTCTTGGATCGGTGCCCGTTACATCAGTTCCCTGTTGTTCGGCGTGAAAGCGGGCGACCCCGTCACGTTCGTTGCGATGGTTGTGATTCTGATAGTCGTGGCGGCAATGGCCGGTTTTCTGCCCGCCCGTCGCGCCTCGCGCATTGAACCGATGCAGGCTCTGAGGACCGCCTGAACAGGCGATTGACGCGGTCAGACCATCCAGGGATTCATCAACGGGACGCCTGTGGACTTCACATCGTTAACGTTGAGCGTTACCAGAGTTAGCCCGCGCGTCAATGCGGTTGCGGCGATCAATACATCGATGACGGGGAGGGACCGGCCGGCGCCGTTTAGCTGTCCCCACGTTCGCGCCACTGGCGCGTCGATTGGCAGAACTCGATCGGCGAAGGTCAGTTCAATCCCATCCACCCATGCGCTCAAAAGGCCGGCATTGATGGGGTCCGTCTTGCGCTTCGCTTCCACGCCTTTGCGAAGCTCGCCGAGGGTCAGCACGCTGAGAAACAATCCGTCTGAGGCGGCTGCTGCCAAGAACGCCAGTACGCCCCCATTGGGTCTTGGCCTCCGCGTCTCCGAGATGACGTTTGTATCCAGCAGATAACCGCTGACGGTCACAACTCAATCGTCCGTCCGGTATCCTGATCGCGTTCGACGGAAAAATCCTCCACTTTTGGGCCGCCTAACAAATGTGCTTTGAAGTCAGGCCGTTGCGATGCCAAAGCCCGATACTCTTCAATCGACAAAATGACGGCGCGTTCCCGGCCGTGCCAGGTGATTGTCTGGGGTCCTTCCGATCGAGCGCGCTCAATCAGTTCGCTGAACCGGGTCTTTGCCGTTTGAACTTGCCACTGAACTGACTGTTTTGTCATAACTGACCTCTTCAACCACAATACCACTCGTTCTGGTCAGAATCAGGGTGCAGAACTCATCGAAAGACGCGCTCAAAAATGTGGTCGATGTGCCGGAGTTGCCGGGTTAATGAAAAGGAACGATCCAATTGTTCAGGGCTGAGATGGCGCTGGATCTTCGGATCGGCGCGCACCGCCGCCTCAAAGTCTCCGTCTTCCTCCCCCCAGGCCTTCATGGCATGCTGCTGGACCAACCGGTAGGCATCCTCGCGCAACATGCCGGCGGCAGCCAGATCGAGCAGCAACTGGCCTGAGAAGACCAGGCCGTGAGTCGATTCCAGATTTCGCCTCATGCGCGATTCATTCACAACCAGGCCCGCAATGAGCCAGTGGGCCTTCGAGAGCAGGTAGTCGATGAGGATAGTGGAGTCCGGAAGGATAATGCGCTCAACCGACGAGTGCGAAATGTCGCGCTCATGCCACAACGGAACATTCTCAAATCCGGCTTGCGCGTTTGAACGGACCACGCGACTTAGTCCCGAAATCTGCTCGCAGGTGACCGGGTTGCGCTTATGAGGCATGGCGGAACTCCCCTTCTGGCCGGCGGCAAAAGGCTCCTCCGCTTCACGGACCTCGGTGCGCTGGAGATGGCGGATCTCCGTGGCAATTTTATCGAGGCTGGCCGCAATCCCGGCCAGCGTGGCCAGGTAGTTGGCATGTAAATCGCGTGACAGGACCTGGGAGGCGATGGGGGCGGCCTTCAACCCGAGGCGTTCACAGATAGCTTCCTCCGCCGCAGGGCCGATGTGCGCGAAAGCGCCGACGGCGCCAGAAATTTTGCCGACGCGCATTTCTTCGGCCGCTTCGAGAAACCGCCGCCGATGACGGCGGAACTCATCGAACCAGAGAGCGAGTTTTAGACCAAAAGTGATGGGCTCGGCGTGAATGCCGTGCGTGCGCCCAATCTGGACCGTGTGGCGATAGCGTTCGGCGCCCTGGTGCAAGGCATCGAGCAGCGCCTCGAGCCCCTCCGCGACGATGGCGGATGCTTGCTTGATTTGCAGGGCTTGCGCCGTATCGACGATGTCGTTCGAAGTTAGGCCGTAGTGCAGCCAACGGGAAGAATCGGCCACTCCATTGGCCTTCAGGGTTTCGGCAACCGAGGTGGTAAAGGCAATGACGTCGTGCTTCACCTCGCGCTCAATCTCGTGAATACGGGTAACATCGAAGCTGGCATGGGAGCGTAGGTCTTTCGCGGCCTCGGCGGGCACTTCGCCGAGCGCGGCGAGCGCTTCCGATGCGGCGAGTTCGACTTCCAGCCAGCACCGATACTTGTTTTGTTCGGTCCAAATCGCGCCCATTTCCGGACGCGTGTAACGGGCGATCATCGCTTCTCTAGCTTCGCAGACGAAAAAGTGTGGCGCGGAGTCGCGTACCACCAGCAGGCGTCAGCCACCGTCGCAGCCAGTCTGCGGCCCCGTGTCTGCCCGATATGCGATTGTTGATGGAGTAACGCCTTTGAGCCAATCGAATTCAGTGAAAGTACGAGTCATCCTCGAGGACCACCTCTCCCCGGCGCTCCACGTTAAGCCCTTGACGCTGAAGCGGTCTTATGATTTTTGCCGCGCCGTGGCCAGCCACCGCGCCAAGAATTTCTACTACTCATTTCTTCTCCTCGACCGCGAGCAGCGCGACGCCATGTGCGCCATCTACGCCTTCATGCGCCATTGCGACGACCTGAGCGACGACCCGTCCGTCACGGACAACAACCAGGTCCGCCTTGCGATCACCGAGTGGCGCGTTCAGCTTGCGCATGCGCTACGCGGCGAGTTCAGCGAAAACCCGATTTGGCCGGCCTTTTATGACACCGTGCGGCGCTATTCCATCCCTGAGCGCTTCTTCCACGAGATGATCGACGGCATTGCCTCGGACCTCGAAGCGCGCCGCATTCAGACCTTCGACGAACTGTATCGATACTGTTACCAGGTCGCGAGCGTGGTGGGTCTCACAATCATTCATATCTTTGGATTTACATCCATCCGCGCTTTGCCGCTCGCCGAAAAGTGCGGTGTCGCGTTTCAGCTCACGAACATTATTCGCGATGTCCGCGAGGACGCCGGGATGGGCCGCGTCTATCTTCCCGCCGACGACTTGCTGCGCTTTTCCGTTCCCGAAGGGCAGCTCGTCCACGGTACGGAAGACCGGCGCTTTCGCGAGTTCATCCGTTTTGAGGCCGAGCGCGCCCATTATTACTACGAGGCGTCTGCGCCGCTTAGCGACTTCATTCATTCGCGCAGCCGGCGCTCGTTGTGGGCCTTGCGCGCCATCTATCAGCGTCTGCTGCGGCGCATTGAGTCTCGCAATTACGACGTGCTCAGTTCGCGCATCAACGTCCCGGCGCGAACCAAGCTCGGTTTGCTGGCAAAAGCCTTCCTCTTCCCGGTGGTTTGAAGCGCCTGTGGGCGGCTTTGCAAGCGGCGCGGCGGTCGCCGGCCGCCGGCCCAGCAAAGTCAGTTGGCACGGGACCGATTGCCACTTTGCGGGATTTGGGCACAAGGGCGGTGGGAACCCGGCCAGTTCCGCCCGCGGCAACGCTTACACCAGTTGCGGCTGACTCGCGCTGTCCGGAAGCCCGACCGCGCGGCAATCGTGACGTATCATCTCCAGCACAATGTCTGAGAATGTGGCTGAGGGCCGCCAACCCAAAACCCGCGCTGCCTTAGCGGCGTCACCCACCAGAATATTCACCTCCGACGGCCGATAGAGCGCGGGGTCGATGACGACGTATTTTTCCCAGTCGAGCCCGATATGGTCAGCCGCTAATTGCACAAATTCCCGCACCGAGTGGGTCTGCCCGGTGGCGATGACGAAATCTTCGGGCTCGTCCAGTTGGAGCATTCTCCACATCGCTTGCACGTACTCCGCGGCGTGGCCCCAGTCTCGCTTTGCGTCAAGATTGCCCAAGCGCAGCTCGCGAGACTTTCCCGCGGCGATTCGCGCCAGACCGGACGTAATTTTTCTGGTGACGAATTCGAAGCCGCGGCGGGGCGATTCATGATTGAACAGAATGCCGCTGGTGGCATGCGTTCCATACGTCTCACGATAATTCCGGGTAAGCTCGAAGCCGGCTACTTTGCTTATGCCGTACGTAGACCGCGGGTGGAACGCGGTCTTCTCGTTCTGTGGAACCTCGTCCACCTTGCCGAACATCTCACTTGAACCGGCGAAGTAGAACCGGCAACGCGGCGAAAGATTCTTGATCGCCGCCAGCAAATAGTGAGTTCCGTTGATGTTGGTCTGCAGGGTAGAGAATTCATCGTCAAAGGAGTAACTCACGAAACTCTGTGCCGCCAGATGGTAGCACTCGTCGGGTATCGTCGCGGCGACTACCTGATGGATACTTGCGTAGCTTTCAAGTGAGGCCGCATGCAGTACCAGCCGCGGCCGGATCTGACTCAACCGGCCCAGCCGGTGTTCCGGGTCCTCCAGGGCTACTCGTCTGACGATGCCGTGGACCTCATAGCCCTTGGCCAGTAGGAATTCCGCGAGGAAAGAGCCATCCTGCCCCGTAATTCCCGTGATCAGAGCCCGTGGCGCCATGGCATGAGGCTAACATGCTGCCGAAAGCGGCGTTGGTCAATCCCAGGGATACAACCTTCGGGATCGAGTCGCTGTGAGCCGCCGAGCACGCACGCGGTTCCTCCGGCAAACCGCCCAAACCCAAATCCAGGACAGCCATGTGTGAGAAACTAGGGGGAAATTTGTAACTAATGCAGCGGGCGTAATTCGGAATGGCTGTGCGGACTCCCAACTTCGCCCATCGCCGCGCCGACACCCGCCATTGGTCGATAGGACAATGAAATGGCTCGTATAGGACTCTTCTGCTTCTCTGCAATCGGACACCTGAACCCGATGTCGGCTCTGGGGCGCGAACTACAGGACCGTGGGCACGAAATTATTTTCTTCAACGTGCCGGATGCGGAAGCGTATATTCGCAAGACGCAACTTCCGTTCCAGGTTTTCGGAGAGAAGCACCATCCGGCAGGCACTATTGCCAAACGGGACGAAGGAGTCGGAAAATTGGAAGGCGCCGAGGCGACCCTCTATATGGAGGCGTGCCTCATCAACTATGCGCGGGCTGTCTTTGAAGAGGCGGCGCCGTTGCTCGAAGCGGCCGATGTCGACCTGCTGGTAATCGATCAGGTGGATAGCTGCGCGGCGAGTCTGGCGGCAGCGCTGAAGATTCCCTTTGTCACCGTCTGTCTGGCGTTGCTGTTTAACTATGAGGACTCGGTTCCTCATTGGTCGAGCGGCGAGCCGTATTCTAACGATCCATCGCTGTTTGGAGGCAGACGCATCTTCCGGAACTTTGTCAGCGATATGTTGGGCAACTATCGCTCTTTTCTGAATGAGTTTCGGACAAAGGCCGGATTGCACCCGATGACGCATTGGGATGACACATGGTCGACGCTGGCGCAGATCAGCCAACAGCCGGCCTGCTTTGAATACCCGCGCCAGAATCTTCCCGCCATTTTCCACTTTGCCGGGCCCTTCGTCAAGGCCGCGTACCGCACCGCCGAGGCGTTCCCATTTGAAAAGTTGAACGGCAAACCCCTGATCTATGCTTCGTTCGGCACGATGATCGGCCGGCGTTTCGATGTGTTCCGGGTGATCGCGGAAGCCTGCCTGGGCTTGGACATTCAGCTATTGATTTCGCTTGGCGGCGCCGCTTCGCCTGAGGAACTGGGGCCGCTGCCGGGAGATCCGCTGGTGATGCGCTATGTGCCGCAGCTTGAGATTCTTCCGCGGACGTCGCTGATGATTACTCACGCCGGCATCAATTCCGTGCTGGAGTGTCTCTCGGAGGGCGTTCCCATGGTGGCCGTTCCCATTTCACTCGATCAGCCGGGAGTGGCGGCGCGGATTGCGTGGACCGGAACCGGCGTGGTGCTTCCACTTCAGGAGTGCACTGCGTCCACCCTTCGCTCACGGATCGAAGAGGTCTTGGGCAATCCGTCTTACCGCGAGCGGGCCAAGTGGTTCCAGCAACTGCTTGCCGCCGAAGACGGCCTCAGCAATGCAGCCTCGATTATTGAAGAAGTGGCCGCCGCCGAGATGCTTGCGCTTCGCCAAAGCGCTTCGACTCCGCCCCGTCCGGGTCAAGAAGACAGCAGGGCCGACAACGGTGTCAGGGCATAGCCCTGGTCTCGCAGCATCGGAATAATGACGTCGATGGCGCGAATAGTCTGACTCATGTCAGGGTTGGTCGTGAGCGCCCGCGCGTCATGAAACAGTAAAATCGCCCCGCCGTGCAATCTGGCAGTCGCCCGCTCCACGATGCCTTTTTCACCAGACTGCCAATCGTCCGAATCGTGACTCCATTTGACCATTCGCAGGCCAGCCTTCCGGACGACACTAGCCAAGCCGAACCATCGTGATCCGAACGGAGCGCGGAAGAGGGCTGGCACTACTCCCACCACCTCGGCCAGCGCCTGCTGCGTAAGCTCGATCTCCAGGCGGATCGCCTCCCTCCGCTGCCAGTAGAGCATGGCGTGCGTGAACGTATGGTTTCCGATCTCATGCCCGCACCCATGGACCTCGCGAGCGATGAGCGGCAGCCTGCGGACGTTGCTTCCGCATTGAAAAAACGTGGCGGGTGCATGGTGTTTGCGGAGCACATCCAACAGCCGGGGCGTGCTCTCGCTGGGGCCATCGTCGAAGGTCAGCGCGACGGAACGCGATTCAAGCCGCCCCTGCTTGATTCCCTGCGAGACGGGATTCCAGCCGAGAGGCAGACAGGCCAATCTGGCCGCCGTGCACACCGTCTCACCTAAGTAGCGTTGCATCTAACAAGCAGCTCCTGCAAGCTTTTGAATTCGCGAAACCCCCGACGGTCAGGCGAACGTGTGAAAAATCCCCGCGACAAACGGACGCACCCGCGCCTACTGAGCCCGCGGCCGTCAGGGAGCGACCGGTTAATGGTCCCGTCATGCCAGCCGGTCGCTCCCTTACGGTCGCGGCTCAGGCGGCGCGGGCGTGTCAGTTTTGGCTCCATTCTTTCCCACGTCCTGACTCTAACCGTCGCGCCCTCGGTCGGCGCGCAGGTCGCATTCTGTTCAACCCAGCAAGTCCGGAGACCCCTCTGTCCCACAACGCCCGTGCCCTCCTAACTGACTAAGAGAACCCCGAGTGACTCCGATAAGTCTACCGAGGGTAATCTGTGACTGGTCTTCGACAGCGCTTTGCCGAACATTCCAAAACTTTAAACCTTTTCTTGCGGGCATTCGGCCTGGGAGCACTCTGGTGCGTCTGCGCCACTGCCGAACACATCGCCGTGAACCCGAAGGTTGGGCATGGCGCCATCAGTCCCTATCTCTTTGGAATGGGTATCGAGTGGACCCAGAACGGAGATCGCGTTCTGAATCCAACCACCGGAAAATTGCGGCCGGAGATCATGAATCTGCTGATCCCGCTACATATTCCGGTCTGGAGATTTCCCGGCGGCATCCTGTCCGATTATTATCACTGGGAAGATGGCGTAGGTCCGGCAAACACACGGCCGATGGGCGTCAACCCGATGGATGGCACAGCCAATGCCAACGCCTTCGGTACCGACGAGTTCATTCAGTTTTGCCAGATGCAGGGCTCGGCGGCGCTGGTCACGGCCAACTATGGCACTGGCACGTTGGGGGAAGCGCTGAGCTGGCAGAAGCATTTCGCGGCAAAGGGAATGCCGGTCCACCTGTGGGAGATCGGCAATGAGATCTATCTGTCTGAGCCGGCCATGCCCGGCGCGGTGCCGGGGGACGATCTTCGCATTTTTCACACCGCGAGCCAGTATGCGGCCGATTTCCCGTTGTGGGCGAACGGGCTGCGATCCGCTGACTCAAGCGCCTTCGTCGGCGCCATTGCCGGCCGGTTCAACACCAGTCCCGAGAATGCAAATTGGCTCCAAACCTTGGCGGCAATGCCGGCCCGGGCGGACTTTGTCGCGCTCCACGATGCTTACGCGCCGGCTATATTCAGCACCTACAACTATGCAAGCGCGGCGAACCGGAGCACCGCTTACGCGGCCATGTATGCGAGCCCCGCAGCGACGGTGCAGGACATCGACGCCGTCCAGACGGCCTTCGCAAGTCAAAATGAGCGCTATACCCCGCGGGCCGCGATTACGGAGCACTTCCCGTTATTCGGCGGCTCACCGAATCCGACGCAATTCAATGAGGAACTGGACCAGACTCGAACCATTTCTTCAGCGCTGTTCACGGCCAGCCTTCTTCAATCCCTTATGCGCCAGGGAGCGTGGATGGCGAACTACAACATCGCCGTGAGCGAGTGGTTCGGCGCGCTGGTGACCGACGAGGTCTCCGGACCCGTGCCGACGCCCACCTATTACGTATATGACCTGTATCTCAACCACTTCGGCAAGCAGTTAGTGGATACTCAAATCACCAGCGGCGCGGACTTTTCCACGGTCACCTTGGGCGCGGTACCCGGCATGACAAACGTGCCCACGCTCGATGCGGTCTCTTCGCTGAGCAGCGATGGCAAGCATGTCTATCTCTCAGTGATCAACCGGAGTCAAACCGGCAGTGTGAGCTCGACGATCAGTGTGGCCGGACAACCGGCGAAAACGGCGGCCCAGGTCTACACGCTGCAGGCTCCCGCGCCGAATGAGGTGAACGGATCGAGTTTGACAAACACGACAGTGTCGTCCGGTGTGAGCCCCATCCGATGGGTCCTCACCACGTGGACCAACAAGACGGGCGACGACGCCTATTCGTTCCCGCCGAATTCGCTGACCGTGTTCTGCTGGTGACCGATCCGTCAGTCAACTAATACCGCCAACTGGTCAGGTCCGCTCCCGGTGGCGCGGTCTTGGCCAGGCGGTCGAGAAACTTCGGCAGATACATCGTGTTGTAGTGCAGCCGCGAGAGATAGTTGGGCAGCGTGGGGTCGCCATTCCAGCAATGTTCCGCGCGATCACCGTATTTCACTTCGCCTTCATAGGGGGGATCGTTGGTCTTGTTCAGGAAGTCTTCCATCAGGTACACCGCGTCATTAAGGAAGTACGTGTCCGCGCTGCCGCAGTAGAGATGGATCTTGCCGCGTAGCTTCGGCCCGAGGGTCTTCCAGTCGCGCTGCAGAATGTAATCCAGGTCATAGTGGTCCCGCCAGTAAGCCGCCACTTCATGGTCGATCTCGCCGGTGTCCTTATCGATAATCTGCCGCGGGTATCCATCCGGACCCACCGGCGAAAACACAGCCTGCCAGATATCGAACTGCTCGCCCGAGCGGCCTTTTGAACCCAGCGCCCGCTCATACTCGTTCAGGTCTTTCGTCGTCGCTAAGGTGTGACCGAGATAATCCCTCATGCCCGGCTGTAACACGCTCTTGTTCGGGCCGGAGATGTAATACGCGTTCTTGTCTTTATAGAGGTCCATTGTCGTGTAGGCGTGGAAATCAACCGGGTCGGGGCACGCCACAAACGCGCCGTTGTAGTGGTCAGGATAAAACATCTGCACGGCCAACGCTTCCCAGCCACCGGTGGATCCGCCATAGGTGAAGCGCGCCCAACCTTGCCCAATCCCGCGAAACCGTTTTTCAATCGCCGGAATCAATTCCGTCTCAATGGCATCGCCATAAGGCCCGAGATTCGCTGAGTTCACCGCATACGAATCGTCGTAATAAGGATTCGCATGTTGAATTTCAATCACCAGGATTCGCGGAAAGTCTTTGCCCGTCCATTGCCGGTAGAACTTATAGGCCTCTTCCTGCTGAATACGGTTGTAACCGGAGATATGGAACCGTTCGCTGTAGTCGGGTTTGAGATTCGGATCGGGCGGCTCCGTGCGAAAGCCCTCAATGTCATCCGGAAAGTGGCCGTGAAAAACCGCCAGCGGGTAATGGGCCTCCGGGTGCGTATCGAAGCCTTCCGGCAACAGGACGTGCGCGCCCAGGTACATGTCACGGCCCCAGAACTTCGTCAACAGATCGCTCTTGATGCGAACGTGCCTGATGTATTTGGTGTCGGCCGGCGGCGCAATCGGCGGGATCTCCTGATCCATCGCCAGCGGAATCACCTCCGCGGCGCTTGTCAGTCTGATCTTCCGAGGCCTGCTATAAAAGTTCCCGGGCGCTATATTCCAGTGCTGTCCTTCGCCGCGGTCCATCGGCAGCGTCACAACGTGTCCATCGGCTCTGTGGAACGTCTCATACCGGTGCAGAACGGCCTGAACATAATACTCGCCCGGCGGAACCGCGGCCAAGCGCGTAATGGGATAGCCAACAGCCTTCGAATCCACCGTTACTGCGTGTCCCGGTGTCAGATTCTCAACATCCAGACCGAAGATCATCTGCGTGCGCGGCGAGTTTGAGATCTGCATTCGCGGCTCGGCTGAGCCATCCGTCGAAAGCAGCAGAAACACGCGGCCGTCCAGCGGCTTGGCGCTGCGCGCTACGGGAAAGGTAACTGAAAAGCGGGTTTGATTTGCGTCCGCGCCAAACACAGCGCCGCCCCACATGCACAACGCCGCGCTGCAGGTCAAAACAAGCTTGCTGAACGGCCGAACCATGCCAGATGCCATACCATGATTGTGCCTGAAGTGCCTTTGGACGAGCCGCGGCCGCAGGCGATTGAGAGCGCCAAAGCGTGTCCGGCACAACCGGTCGCTCCCTGGCGCTCGCAGCTCAGTAGGCGCGGGTACCTTTAGACGGCGAGCTGATTCTTATACTGCATGTCTTTCAACTCAAACTTCGCCTTGATCTGCATCGGCCCCATCTTTGAGGCGAATGTGACCTCCTTATCGTCTACGGTCAGTGCCGGAGACTTCGGGAAATAGCAAACAACCGTTGGACCTGTGGACGACCCCTGCACGTCAACCTTCTCCGGCACGATCGGATCCTTGCCTTTCGCCTGCAGCGTCGTGTGGTCTTTGACGCTCTCCTTCATGCGCTCACTACCCTCGCCGGAAGAGTATCTGTCGGAGCCGCCGACCGGCATTCCCGTCATGCTCACCACGTAATAGGTTGGTTCATCGCTGGCGGCCGTCTTTTTCGCCAGACGAACGGGCGAAGCGCTTTCCCACACCACCGTCACCTTAAAGCGGGGCGAGCTGCCGCCGCCTGTGGTGTCGTTGCCGTCGCTGCTCATCGTGCCCCGGCCGCCCGTACCGCCACCCATGCCACCCATTCCTCCCCCGCCGCCCATGCCACCCATCCCGCCGCCTCCACCCATGCCCCCGCCACCACCCATCCCACCCCCCATGCCGCCGCCACCGCGACTGCTTCTCGACCGGCCCGAATTTGGGTTTCCGTTGCCGTACTCCACCGACGCTTCCTTGGCCCATGGCGATTTCGTCAACAGTTTCGAAACTTCCGCATCGCTCCACTCGGCGGGATCCTTCGTGTTCCAGAACTCCTTGCCCCCAAATCCAAACAATCCACGTGTTGGCGTCAATATCAGCCCCGCTCCCGCCAACATCGCGTTCCGTCTTGTCACCATTCCTAGACCTCCGTGCAAATTTTACCCGCGTCGGCTTGTGCGCCATCTCAAGGAGTCGCGCACAGCGGCGGCCGCCGCCAAACTCGTACCAAGCGGCGCAAAGCACAGACGGCGCCGTCACATACTCAGTTTCCCGCTCATTGAAAACTTCTGTAACAAGTTCTGTAAATTTCCGCCGCGCCCTTCCTGCCGCAGCCTACAACCCGGGTGTGGGGCAGGCAGGGGCCAGCGGCGGCCTGAGCGGGTTGATAACCCGCCGACAGATCCACAAAAACCTTCAATAAGGCTGATCGCCTCTTGACAGGGGCGCAGCCGAACCCCAAACTAAATCTTTTGCCGGTCGGGCCAATTTTTGTCGCCGCCGACTCGCCTGTTCCTGTTTCCGCTTGACCCTCTCTCCCCGTTGAGTGGACCTGCGCGCCCAATAATAAGGAGCTGTTTGCCAGACTCTCCATGCCCCGTTTGAACCTGTTGCGCATTGTTGCCCTCTCGCTTCCGTTCGTTTTCCTTCACTGTGCCTTCGGACAGGCTGCGGACACTGCGCCGCCGCCCTCAAATCAGATTCCTCCAGAGAGCGAACCGGGCATCCCAGTTACGGATACGCTGACCACGGAAAAGTGCTCTGAGTGCCACAAGTCCGACGACAAAGGCAATCTCACCCGCATCTCGTGGATTCGCACCACCCCCGAAGGCTGGGAAGAGGCAATCAAGCGCATGGTGCGCCTGAACGGCCTGGAGCTGAATCCGGAAGAAGCGCGTCACATCGTTTCATATCTCGCCGCCAACCATGGACTGGCCCCGGAAGAGGTGGCGCCGTATCGCTGGTACCTGGAAATGCGCCAGCCCGAATCGGAGCCCATTCCCACGCCCGCCATTCGGATGGCCTGCGCTTCATGCCATCCCTTTGCCCGGCCCGAAACCTGGCATCGCAGCGCCACTGAGTGGAAGCTGCTGGTCAACATGCACATCGGCTACTTTCCGGTGACCGAATACCAGACGTTCCACGCTCGGCCGCGGCCCGATGGCACGGGGGTCCTGCCCGCTTCCACCGCGCCGGCGCCGGCCAAAGAGCCGGTGGATGAGGCCGTGGAATATCTGACGAAGAATAGCGCTCTGCACTCAGAGGCTTGGTCCAACTGGCGCGCCGCCGCCCGCGATCCCGATCTCGCCGGCCGGTGGCTGATCGCCGCTACCGCACCGGGCAAGGGCAAATATTATGGCGTCCTGACTATCTCGCCCGGCGCCGCAGGCGGCTCATTTAAAACCGAGGCTTCCCTCACGCGCATCGCAGACGGCTCTAAGACCTCCCTCGCCGGCCAGAGCGTGGTCTATACCGGCTATGAATGGCGTGGCCGCGCGAAGGCGGATTCCATCGGCGAACCTGTCCGGCAGGTGATGACCATCTCCGAGGATCAATCGAAGATCGAAGGACGCTGGTTCTGGGGCGGCTACCAGGAGTTTGGCTTTGACGTCACGGCCCGCCGCGAGTCCAACGATCCCACGGTGCTCTCGACTGACGTATCGTCTATCAAGGCAGGCTCAAAAGGCGTCGCCGTCAAGATCTTCGGCGACAAGTTCCCCAAGACGCTGACCCCGGCTGACGTCGATCTTGGCTCGGGCGTCCATGTCATCAAGGTCGTTGCGGCGAAGCCCAGCGAAGCTGACATCATTTGCGATGTCGACGCCGCTGTAGCCTCAGGTTTCCGCGGCGTTGCCATCAACCATCGCGTCAGCCCCAATATCTTCGCAGTCTACGACAAGATCGATTACATCAAGGTTTCCGTTCCCTCGGCGCTTGCCCGCCTGGGAGGGGCCAGCCACCCGAAAGGCTATGTGCAGTTTGAGGCCATCGCGTACAATCGCGGCGTCGACGGCACACCCAACACCGCCGACGACATCATCCTTGGCCCCGTTCAGGTGAAGTGGTCGATGGAGGAATTCATCGCCCGCTTCAATGACGATGACAAGGAATTTGTCGGATCCCTCAGCGCCGACGGTCTTTTCACGCCCGCCGCCGAAGGTCCCAACCCGCAGCGGCGCTTCAGCACGAATAACACCGGCGATGTCTGGATCGTCGCCAAATACCAGGACAAGGACATGGCGTCTCCGCTGGTGGCGAAAAGTTATCTGGCGGTGACCGTGCCCATTTATATGAAGTGGGATGAACCGGAGGTTGCTCAATGAGCGCCG